>JARBUM010000129.1 GCA_029239675.1 Pelosinus sp.
TCAGGTAAAACTACAGGAGTAAATATAAACTACAGGAGGTCTTACTGTGAATAATCAGATATTAATGTGGTCTATGCTATTTCTGCCATGGCTTACTTTATTTTTTATGAATAAAGAAGAGATAAAGCGTTTTATGCCTGTCGCTCTGTTTTCTGCGCTTACTAGTGTATTAGCTGTAGAGACGGGAGAAAGTTTAGGATGGTTTAGTTATGGAGAAACAACTTATCCTTTAAGGACACCTTCTTATCATATTTTCGGATTAAATTGCGTCACTACTATCTGGCTTTTTCACTTTGTTTATGGCAATTTTTGGAAGTACATACTAATAGATTCAGTACTAAACTTTGGATTTATATATGTATTTCATGTCTATTTCCTTGGCAGTAGAGGGGTTTTTCATGAGGTAGGTATAACTCCTTTTATAAATACATTAATTACTACTGCCGTTGGTGCTTTAGTATATGCTTATCAAATGTGGCAAGAAGGTATTTTCGTTCGTTATGAGAGAAAAAAGAATTTGCGAATCTTACAGTCAGAAGCAGCCAAACCATTAGACCATGAAAAACAAGAGGATAATGAGCAGTAAAGTAGCGTCAAGGGAAGTGACATGATTTTCGTGAGCATCAAAATGCAACATGAATAGAAGCAATCCGAAGTTCTTTTTTGGGACTTCGGGTTATCTTTTTATAATTTTATAAAAGTAATTATTCTGTATTGGAGACCACGATTTCTCTGCTGTAGCGGACGGAGAGCGTGGTTTTGTTGATTTGAAAAAGCCTCGCATCCACTATAAAACTCTATGTTTAAGGGGAATGTTCGTGGGAAAAAGTGGAATTAGATAAAATAATTAGAATACGCGAAATAATGAGAAAATTATAAAAAGAAAGTGCTAATTGATCTAGAGAAGCGTTTATCAAGGATGTGGGTGTTTTACTTTGGAAGAGGCATAATAAGACATCTGAGACAGCAAAAAAGAGAGGGAGGATTTATATGACTGTAAAAGGCGATTTGTTAATTCGTGGTGGAACTATAGTCGATCCAGCTCGTAATTTTTTCGGTAAAGCCGATATTTTAATCCGTAGAAATAAAGTTATCGATATATCTGCGGGTGAAAATATCGAAGCTGAAAATGTAATCGAGGCAGATAATCGTTTAGTATTACCAGGACTCATTGATTATCATACACATCTCTTTCATAACGGAACTCAAATTGGCATACATCCCGACTCAGCACTTTTACCCCAAGGGGTGACTACTGCCGTTGATCAAGGTAGCGCAGGCGTTACTAATTTTGATAGTTTTTTTGAAACGGTTATGACTAGTAGCCAAACTAGAATTTTTTCTTATCTTCATGCGTCGCCAGCGGGGCTGTCAACTTTAACACGTTGTTTGGAAGCGGTAGACCCTAAATTATTTGATGTGGAGTGTGCGCATCGTTTATTTGAAAAGTACGACAAGCAACTTCTTGGTTTAAAGATTCGACAAAGTAAGGAGATTGTTGGGGAATGGGGTCTAGCCCCGCTAAAAGCTACCATTCAGATGGCAAATGAGCTAGCGTGCCCAGTTGTCGTTCATACAACAAATCCGCCTGGAGAGGTGGATGAATTAGTATCATTACTGCGTTCAGGAGACGTATTCACCCATGTTTATCAAGGCAAGGGTAGCAATATTATTAATGAGGGAGGAAAAGTGCGCCACGCTATTCGCGAGGCCAGAAATAGGGGGGTGTTGTTTGACACTGCTGATGGAAGAGGGCACTACGCATTTTCTGTTGCAAAATCTGCGATTGCTGATGGATTCGAGCCAGATATTTTAAGTACAGATGTTGTTAGAAGTAGCTTATTCGAACGATCGGTTTTTGGTTTGCCATTAATCATGTCAAAATATTTAAATCTTGGTATTTCTTTGCAAAATGTAGTTAAAGCTTGTACTTCCACTCCAGCGCGCCTAATTGGAATGGAAGGAAAAATAGGCACTTTGACTCCAGGTGCTTATGCAGATGTCGCGGTGTTTAAATTAAAGGAAATGCCAATGCAGCTTCAGGATGTATTCGGCGAACGAATGATCTGCAGTAAAGTATTCATACCACAGATGACAGTGCTTAACGGAAGGGTAGTATACCGTAGTTTAGAGTTTTGAAACCGTTAAAACGTAAAAAGAGGGGGTATGGTCGTGAATTCAAAGTCATACCGAATAAAGTTAATATTGGTCTTATTTTCATCCATGTTTGTTATGGGGCTTGATCGAAGTAGCCTTGGAATTGCCGCTCCAGTAATTATGAAAGAACTTAATATTGATACTGCCACAATGGGTGTTGCACTATCTGCGTTCTTTTGGACGTATACATTATTTAGTCTGCCTGCAGGTAATCTTGCCGATAAATATGGGTCGAAAACCGTATTTGGCTGGGCAGCTGTTATCTGGTCACTGGCCTCTGCTTCAACGGGGATCGCGAGTGGTTTAGTTGGAATTATTGCCGCGCGATTAGGCGTTGGGGCAGGCGAAGCGGCAGTGTTTCCAGTGACTGCCAAGATCGCTGGTGACAATTTTCCTTCCAAGGAAAGGGCAACCGCGATTGGGTGGTACTTATCGGGGGCACGGTTAGGTTATGCCGCAACTCCAATTGTCATGGGCTTTTTGATTGCCCAGTATAGCTGGAGAATGGCATTTATAATCACTGGACTAGGGAGTTTGCTATGGTGTGTTCTTTGGTATTACTGGTACAAAGACCCTGTTACTCAATCAGAGTCAGGGGTAAATGCAGCTAAACCTAAAACTGGCATCCCATGGATACAACTTTTAACGAACAGGTGCACCTTAGGTATATTCTTAACAAAGTTTTGTGGGGACTATTTGTATTATATGTTTTTGACCTGGGTGCCTTCGTACCTAGTTATGGAGAGAGGATTCTCGATTCTTAAGATGGGCATATTTGCATCCCTGCCTTTTTTAACGGCATTTATTATTCAACCTGTTGCTGGTTATTTGTCTGATTGGCTTGTTAAAAGAGGAGCTAGTCTTACAGTTGCAAGAAAAGGTGTTCTTGTTACCTCTCAATTATGCGCCTCATCCATCATGGCTGTTGGATTTGTAGATGATCCTATGGTAGCAGTCGCCATTTTGACCCTTAACATTGCTGCAACGTCAACTGTAGGGGGCATGATGTTTACGTTAGTTACGGAAGTTTCACCTCCAGGTATGACTGGTACTGTAACTGGCAGTATGAATACTGTTGGTGCCATGGCGGGCATTCTTGCACCGACGATTACAGGTTTTATTGTCAAGTTGACAGGTAGTTTTCAGATGGCGCTGGCTCTAAGTGGTGGTTTGCTATTATTAGCAGCCTGTACGGTGTTATTTGTTATACCAGCTATTAAACCAATGGAATTAGGAGAGGCCAAGAACTCGTAGATGGTGGCTTAGATCGGATAGTTAATTTTTACTTATAAAAGGAGGAATTTTATATGAAATTGGGATTTATTGGATTTGGTGAAGTTGGATTTGAAATGTCAAAAGGGTTTAAAGCATCAGGACTAGAGGGTATTTTTGTCTATGATGTTATGCAAGGGCATGAGGTCTATGGGCCGCTAGTTAAGGAGCGGGTTGAGACGTCTGGTGTGACGCTGGTATCTTCGTCTCAAGAAGTATTAGAGAATGTGGATGTTATTTTTGTGGCCGTGCCTGGTAGCAAAGCTCTGCAAACAGCAAAAGATTTGGTTCCATTCTTAAAAAACTCACTATTATATGTTGATGTATCGGCTTCTTCGCCAGAAGTGAAACGTGGTATTTGGGAGTCAATTAAAGGGACGGGCGTATCGTTTGTTGATGCTGCAATGCTTGGGTCATTGCCACTATATAAAAATAAAGTTCCTACATTAGCTAGTGGTAATGGCAGTGATCGATTATTAGAATTAATGACTCCTTATGGAATGGATCTTGAAAAAGTGAGTGATACTCCTGGCGAAGCGACAGGAATAAAATTTGTGCGCAGTATTTTTATGAAAGGCTTACCAGCGTTACTGGTAGAGGTTCTAGAAGCAGCATCTATCATGAAGGTTGACCATCTAGTACTGAAGTCATTAGCGGCGACCATGAATGCATGCTCCTTTGAACAAACATTAAATCGTCTGGTAACGGGAAGCGCTATACATGCAGAGCGACGTGCTCATGAGATGAAGGACGTTATTGGAATGCTAGAAAGCATCAAAGTTGAGCCGACAATGTCTAAGGCAACCTTTGAAAGGTTAACTTGGCTAGCATCAAAAAATCTGAAACAAAAATTTGGTGGTAATATGCCTAAAGAGTGGCAAGAGGTTGTTAAGGCCTGGCAATAAGCTGAAAATAATATAAATGTAGGAGCGTGAAATATGTCTACAAATGCTAATGTGGTTAAAAGTGAACCTCAAAAAGCTGGCCTTGACTATTGGCGAAAGCGTGTGGGTATTCCGTTAACGATCATTATTTTTACAGCAGTATTAATGATGCCGACACCGGTTGGCTTGACACTTGCGGGCAAAAAAGCACTGGCGCTACTTGCCGCCCTCGTTACCATGTATTTAACCGAGCCTGTTGAACTGACGGTAGTCAGCCTGATGATTATACCCACCGCTGTTTTTCTAGGGTTGGGTAGCACGAAAGCTGTATTAGAGAATTTTGCTACTTCTTCCATATTTCTATTAGTTGGAGCCACTATGATGGCCGCTGCTATGGAAAAAACGCGCTTGGCCGAACGATTTACTTATTGGCTGCTGTCAACCATTGGTTGTACAGCGCAGAGAATCACATTAGGGGTTACCATTGCCAATATTGCCCTGGCCTTTATGGTTCCTTCTACTACTGCCAGAACAGCTATTTTATTGCCAGTATGTCTTGGTATCATCCATATATTTGAAAAATCCGGAGACTATGGGAAAAATGGGCGGCTAAATTTTGCGATTAGTTTACTATTAACTTTAGCCTTTACCAATTCTACTATTTCTGCTGGAATTCTTACGGCTACAGTGCCTAACCCTATTACTGTTGATTTTATTGCCAAAGGCGGTATGGTAATCAGTTATATGGATTGGATGATGTACGGTTTTCCGCCAGCACTGATCACTACTTTTTTTACTTGGTGGTATCTGCGCAAAGTGTTCAAGCCGGAAAGTGAAGAAATCCCCGGCGGAAAAGAATTAATTCTGCAGAGACTCAAAGAGATGGGGACTATTACAGGGCCAGAATGGCGAACTTTGTTTGTATTTTTACTGGTAGTTGCTCTTTGGGCGACAGGTGGAATAACTAAGATGGATACTACTGTTGCCTGCTATATTGGTGTGAGTTTGCTGTTTCTGCCTAAATTTGGGGTAATCAAATGGAAGGATACGAATCGGGACTCAGCCTATCACATTTTAATGATGAGTGGTGGCGCGCTTGCTGTCGGTGAATTTCTAATGAAGACGGGAGCTGCTAAATGGCTGGCGAATAACGTTTTCAACTCCCTGGGCTTAGTTGGGGCATCAGCTATCGTAGTTGTGGCTGTGGTGCTGTTTGTTGTTCAGTTTTCCCGCATTGGTTTTTTTGGAACTACTGGTCTGACGGTATTGTTTATGCCGGTACTAGTGGCGTTGGCAGCTGCCGCTAATCTTCCTGCTGCCGCAATAGCATTGCCTGCAGGTATGCTGATCGGAGGTTTTCCATTCCTAATGTTTTATAATACCTTATCAAATATTCTTGTCTTTGGTACAGGATATTTGACCGTAGGTGATTTTCCTAAGGTCGGGGGAGCTATATGCCTAGTCGGTGTTGTTATATATACCCTCTGTGCTGTAACTTACTGGCGATGGTTAGGTTTGTTTTAAAATTTAACAGAAATGAATGAGAGGTAAGAGTACATGGAAATTATTGCTCTTACAGGACAATATGATCCTGAAATTAAAGCGTTGATCTCGAAGATGGTGCCAAATGGATTTAAGTTAAAAGAAATATCTGCAGCAAGCCAGTATGATGAATTGCATGATGCGAATTACATTATATTGAGAATACTTAGCCTAAATGAAGAGGTAATCAATTCTCTTCCTAATCTTAAATTAATTCAAAGATGGGGCGTAGGATATGACAAAGTAGATATTAAAGCCGCTGGAAAGAACAATATTCCTGTTGCCATTACGCCAGGAATGAATGCATCATCTGTATCTGAGATGGCTGTACTTCTTATGCTTGCCGTTTACCGAAAGCTGATCTGTCTGCACAATAATGTGCTTGAAGGAAGATGGCAGCAAGGAGGGCTTGGAAGTACATCGTATACTATAGACGGCAAAACAGTTGGACTGATTGGATTAGGAAGTATCGGGAAACAGGTTGCTAAAAAAGTAATGTCTTTTGGCGCCGCTGTTCAGTATTATGATGTATTTAGACTTTCACCAGAGGAAGAAGAGAAGCTTGGTATTCAATATGTAGAGCTAAAACAATTACTAAAAACATCTGATATCGTAAGTGTACATGTACCATTAACTGATAAAACTAAACATTTGATTTGTAAGGATACCATCGAACTCATGAGGCCTACGGCAATTATTATCAATACTGCTCGGGGGCCAATCATCAAAGAAAAGGACCTGGAAGAAGCTCTTCGGAATAAGAGAATACTGGGTGCAGGACTTGATTGTTTGGAAAATGAGCCTGCTAATGAGAATAATCCTCTGCTTAAACTAAAGAATATTGTAGTTACACCTCATATGGGCGGAAGTACAGCTGATATAAATGCTAGCATGGCTAATCGTTGTATTGAAAATATCCTGAAAATTAGCAATGGTCAAGCCTTACCTAAGACAGATGTTGTAAATGCCCAGTACCTTGTTAATCAATAAATCTAATTTAAAATCATACCTATGGCAATCAGATTGCTGCAGGTTGGTAATGGAGATGGTATTTTACTATGCATGCAAAAATTATGGAACTGTTACCCGAAATTAATTGGATTAAGGATTTAAAACTTCGTGATGCTATTGTTGAAAGTTATGTGGATGCATTAACGGAAGGAGGATGGGAACCGAGGGACATGACAAAAATTCCTTTTGCCTTGTCCTTTCCTAATTGTCCTACTTCCTATCTTCAACATGTGAGGGCCGTAACTCGTATGTCTCTCACTATATTAGAAGAATACAATTCTATATACAAGGGACATGGGGATTTTCTACTTGACCATGACCGACTTATCGCAGGTGCGATTTTACATGATATTGGTAAATTGGTTGAGTGGGAGAAAGGACTCGATGGTAAGTTTGGTAAGTCCCAGGCAGGTAAGGATTTACGGCATCCATTTTCAGGAACAGTAATAGCGATGCGTAATGGTATTTCTACTGATATTGCGCACATCATCGCCAATCATGCTCATGAAGGTGATGGGGCAAGACGTAGTCCAGAGGGTGTAGTGATTAATAAGGTTGATATGATGAATTTTGATAGTATTAAATCACATTTGGGATATTTATAAGCTTAGCCTAAGTTT
>JARBUM010000030.1 GCA_029239675.1 Pelosinus sp.
ATAACAATGCCGATTATAAGATTCAGACTGTAAAGAAAAACGTTGATACTTTCGAAGCAAGAAAAGATATATTAGAATCCATTAGAGGAAAATCAAGTGAAGAAATCAATTCTATAATTAAAATAGATGATGCTATATTTTGTCACAAAGCAGGGTTTATTGCATCAACTAAAAGCCTGGAGAGCGCTTTAAAAATAGCAAAATTATCAGTTTAAAACTTGTATGGGACACGGTAACAGGTTCTTTGTCCCCATTAAAGACGCTGGCTCTAAATTGTGTCTGCCATATCAAATTAAAGAGAAGCGCCCCATAAATCTACTAACTAGATTATTATGGGGCGCTTCTCTTTTACAAATGCTAAATACTGTTATATTTTTTACTAATACACTAAGGAACCTACGCCTTTATAGCCTATGAGGCTGACTCTCTCTGTTTAAAATGCTGTCTTAATTTCTCGTCTCATCTTTTAGTATAATTATACTCGAATGTTCTTCTTCCGTTTTAGATTGCAACTTATCAACCCCTTTTTGGGTGATATCCATTGCTTTAGATGAGACATTAGAAAGCATTTCTTTTAGTAGTTGGCCGTCATCAGTTTTAAACTCTTTCATTTCTTGAAAATTATTAAAATCAAAATAAGGTGCTTCTTCAAAACCCAAGACTTTAGAAAATAATACTGTGGGTATTTGCAGTCTTTCTGAGTTATAGTCTTGAGTAACCTTATTATAGGACTCTCTTTTGTTTTGTAATTCATTTTCCACTAAACTAATTTCGTTCATAAGTTGCTGATAAGCAACATTTGCTTTTAAGTCCGGAAAATGTTGTGCCATTGAATTCACATTTGCTATCGCTTCTGTGGACGCTTTAAAAGTATCTATTAAGTTATTAGATAAGGTGATAGACACTAATTTTTCATGGGCACCATAATCTTTAGCTATATCCATCAGTCTATTAACTAGATCAGCTCGTTTCTGAATTACAGTTAATACCGTCGCATTAGCAGATTTAATCCCTTGACCAAGTCTTTGTAATTTATTATAAGAGCGAGCAGCAATAATGCCCATAATAATTGCAATATAAAATATCATTTGAATCACGGTTCCAAGCGCATCCAATAAACTCCCCAATTACATCACCACTTTTTTTATTTGATCTTATCATAATTGCCATAAGTCAACAAGTATAGACCTCCGAAAGTATAATTCTCATGCTCAGGCTTGACTATCTGTATTTTATCACATTTGTAGATTTATGTGATTATAGTTTTTACTTTTTACACAGTCTGACGATTCTTGACTTGAATTATCTAAATGGTCGCATGGACATATTACTTGCCTATATATATATTACTAAGTATAGATTCCATCTTTCATCACAATTACAATGTTATTATAATATAACATTGTAAGGAAATTTACCTATGCCAGAAGGTATAGATTTAAAAAAACTTCGAAGTTTTTTTGTGCAAATATTACATCTCATTTTTTTTGTAGAAGTTGTTACAAAAGATCGATCCCATGGATATTGCCTAGTCATGGGATCGATCTTTTGTTTTATCCATATGACAATTCTTAAACAAGAGCGTTAGTCAAAATCAAAAAACACCTAAAAAGCACAGACACACCCTTCATTATATCTGATAATCATATACAGGCTTGGTGCATCTCACCGCTTTTCCAGCTTTCGTATCCACAAGCTCACCGTTAGCAAGAGCTAACTTACCATTAAGAAAAACATAATCGACTCCTTCAGGATGGGCATTCGGTAAGCCAAAGTCTGCTTTATCTGTAATATTTTTGATATCAAAAACTACAATATCTGCGTCCATACCTTCTCTTAATCGACCTTTTGAATTAAATCCAAGAGTTTCAGCTGGTAGTAAGGTAGCTTTACGAACAGCTTCCATAATATTTAATTCATAGCGCTGTGCAACCATTTTTTTAAAATAGCGTGGAAAGCTTCCAGCAATTTGGGGATGTCCCTCTCCAGGCAAATACGTACCAGTATCCGTAGAGGGCATAGCATAAGGATGGTTTAGTGCCATATATATTTCTTCTTCAATCCCGGTAAAAACAACGACTGCGGTATGGGGATGATGAGTCCGAAGTTCATGATAAATATCCATATTTAGGCGTTTACCATTATATTTACCTGTTATGACCAAAATATCATCCAGCTTCCATCCATTCGCCTCCATATATTCTTCATTAAAGAGGACCGCACCAATATGGGTCGCCCACTGGGTATACATGCCGCTATCAAACCGTATATCCAATCCCTCAGCCCTAGCCCGATTAATCACTGCGAGGGCCTCATTCATAACACCTGTACCATATTGATATACAAAATGTGATACCTGGATACGAGCACCCGTTTGACGAGCAATGGCGATAACTTCCACTAAAGAATACATATCAATGCCAGTAAGCATTCGTGTATCTACAGCTACAATGCGTCCATATCTGGCAGCGATTTTACTCAAATTGATGATCTCATCGTTAGAGCTGCCTGGAGCGTATGCCAAACCTAAAGATAGACCACATGCTCCTTCCTCAAAAGCTTGCTCTACCAAATATTCCATACGACTTAATTGTTCAGATGTGGCAGGTTTTAAAGGATCTACCGCCCCAACTTCTTCCCGCAGACTAATCGAATGCCCAATCAACTCTGCTTGGTTAACGATAAAGCCCTGCTTTTCTTGAGCGGCAAAGAAAGAATTTATATCTAAAGGACTCAATCCGCAATTTCCACCAACAGTAGTGGTAATTCCCTGTCTTAAAGAAAGTTCTCCACAATAATCATCCCAATCGATATGTCCATGTATATCAATGAAACCAGGGCAAACAATTTTGCCCTCCACATCAAACTCTTCACGTCCTTGAATGTTCTCTTTTGTAATTATCCCTATTTTCCCATTTACTATTCCTATATTCCCTTGAGACCGAGTAAGAGCCTCTGGGTCGATTAGAATCCCATTCTTAATCACTATTTCAAACATGAGTAGTCACCGCCTATCATATTGAGTCTATTTTAAAATACCTATTCGCGTTGTTGCTCCTGCGCTTTTCAGTGTATGACAAGTATAATGTTATCATTTCATCTAACTAAGCGATTCACTCAAAGCTTTGGCCCTCTATATTTCACAAAGATTTAGTTCTCTGCTTATGTAATATTAGAATATCTTGATTATATAGAAATAGCAATAAGGTTACAAATTTAAATTTGTAACCTTATTGCGTCACTCTTTCTTTAGTTATATGGTTTAAACCGTTTTAACCGTAGCGCATTCATTACTACTGAGACGGAACTAAAGGCCATGGCTGCTCCTGCTACTACAGGAGATAAATAGCCAGCTACTGCTACTGGAATACCCAAAGAGTTGTAAATGAGCGCCCAAAACAAATTTTGCTTAATATTGGTCATCGTAGCTTTGCTGAGTTTGATGGCGGCAACAATCCCCCGCAGATCACCGCTCATTAGTGTAATATCTGCTGCTTCTATTGCCACATCAGTACCTGTGCCAATAGCAAAGCCAACATCTGCAGTAGCCAATGCCGGGGCATCGTTAATGCCATCACCTACCATAGCTACCACTTTACCTTCTCTTTTGAGAGACTCCACTTTTTCCGCTTTATGTTCAGGCAAAACCTCAAACATCACATGCTCAATACCCACTTGTCCAGCGATGGTGCGAGCCGTGCGTTCATTATCACCAGTAATCATCCAAACATCAATTCCTAGTTCTTTAAGAGCAGTAACTGCCTGGGCAGAATCTTCTTTTACCGTATCTGCTACAGCTATTAAACCTAGCATCTGCTCTCCTGAGGCCATAAGCATAACGGTTTTTCCTTGTTCTTCCAATCTCTCGATCTGCGGAATAAGAGCATCAATATTAATATTGTTTTCACGCATCAATTTTCGCGTACCTACCAATATTCTTTTTCCATTAAGTACTGCTTCTACTCCATATCCAGGAATTGCAGTAAATGAATCAGGATCAGCTACAACATTTCCCTGAGCCTGACCATATTTAACGATAGCCTGTGCCAAGGGATGTTCTGATTTTTTTTCTGCCTGTACAGCTAATGCCAATAGTTCCGCTTCGGATATATCTGCAAAGGGGATAATGTCGGTTACATCTGGTTCTCCCTTTGTAATTGTACCGGTTTTATCTAACACAATAGACGTCAGCTTATGAGCATTTTCTAAATGCTCAGCACCTTTAATCAGAATACCATTTTCAGCACCTTTACCCGTTCCCACCATGATCGAGGTAGGTGTTGCTAACCCTAATGCACATGGGCAGGCAATAACCAATACAGCGGTGCAATTAATCAAAGCCCGGGAGAAATTCCCTGGGTCCATGATAAAATACCATCCTAAGAAGGTTGCTAGAGCAATTCCAATGATAGTAGGTACGAAATAACCTGAAACAACATCAGCAAAACGTTGAATCGGTGCCTTAGACCCTTGGGCCTCTTCCACAATACGTACGATCTGGGCAAGAGCTGTATCCTTACCCACCTTAGTAGCTTTAAAAGTAAACGTGCCGAATTTATTGATCGTTGCACCCACAACTTTGTCATCTGCTTTTTTATCAACAGGTAAACTCTCACCTGTAAGCATGGATTCATCGACTGCCGAATTTCCTTCAATAATGATCCCATCCACAGGAACCTTTTCGCCAGGCCGCACGACTATCACGTCTCCGACTAATACGGATTCTATCGTAATATCTATCTCTTCACCATTTCGAATTACACGGGCTGTTTTAGCTTGCAAACCCATGAGTGCCTTTATGGCTTCCGAGGTATGACCTTTAGCTCTTGCCTCCAGCAACTTTCCTAAAATAATGAGCGTAATCAGAATTGCAGAAGTTTCAAAATACAATTCCGGTATACCTCGTACCACGTTCGCAATGCTATAAAGATAAGCGGCGGAAGTTCCTAGAGCTACCAACACATCCATGTTGGAACTTCCATTTCGCAGAGCAGCATAAGCACCACGATAAAACTGCCAGCCAGCTACAAACTGTACTGGTGTAGCTAAAATCAATTGCAGATATGGGTTATTTAAAAAATGGCCTATGGTTCCCATAATACCAAAAAAATGCAGGATCATCGCTAATAATAAAGGGAAAGAAAGCACCGCGGATAATATAAGACGGAATCTGTGGCGACTCACTTCAGCCTCTTTTACTGTTTTTTCTTTATTTCTGTCCTTATTATCTGTTAAGTCATGGGCTTTAAAACCTAATGCATCCACCTTGGCTTTCATCTGTTCTATCGTTATTTCCCGAGGATCATATTCTACAGTAGCTTTTTCAGCAGCCAAATTCACAGTAGCACCGTAGATACCTGGTAACTTATTTAGACCTTTCTCAATACGGTTGGAACAAGAAGCACAACTCATACCTGTAATTTTAAAATTAGCTTTCTCCTTGATAACTTGATAACCAAGGCTTTCAATTTTTGTCCCAATCTCTTTTACACTAATTTTGCCTGGATCATAAGTAACAGTGGCTTTCTCAGCAGCAAAATTCACTACTGCTTTATCCACACCAGCTAATTTGGTTAACCCCTTCTCGATGCGAGTTGCGCAAACAGCGCAAGTCATACCACCAATCTTAAAAGTACTTGACTGAAAATCAGTACTTGTAGTATTTTCTTGTACATTTTCCAAGATATTTCACATCCTTATTCAAAGAAATTCGAATTATCGTTTTATAATAATACTATACCCCCCTTGGGTATAGTATTATTATAAAACAATATATTAAATTGGTCAATATTATTAGCCAATTTAATATATCTATCTACTATCTTTTCATAGACGAAAGGTGTTTATGCATTCGTTTCTTCTCCGTCTATGTGGAGCCAAATGCTAATGGGTTCGCGTTACTAGCACGAACCTTACATAACTTAAAAGCAGAATATAGAACAGGAATTCAAAGAGCTTCTTGTGATAATTGCTATGAGATACTTTCCATATCCCCACCCGCTTCCTCTAATCTTACAGGCAGTACTATTTGAAATACACATCCTTGTCCTAACTCACTTTGTACTGTTACCTGACCGCCATGAATTTCTACCAGTTGCTTAACAACAGCTAATCCCAAGCCTGACCCCCCGCTTTTTCTGTCCCGCGACTTATCTCCCCGATAAAAATGATCAAAGATATAAGGTATATCTTCTTGAGCAATACCTGGACCTTGATCTGCAATCGATATCTTAATCCAGGACTGATTTGCATTTTCTATTTTCCCTGTAACAACTTTGATAAAACTTTTAGGTGGAGAATAACGAATCCCATTTACGAGAACATTGTAAATCACTTGACTAATTCGATCGATATCAGCTTCAATCTCCGGCAATTGTTCATCAAATGTACACTCAACGTAAATCTCTTTTGCATCCGAAGAAGGCTTCAGCATGTTCACAGCTCGACTGACAATTTGATTCATATCAATAATGCTTTTTTCCATGGCCAACTGTCGAACTTCAGCCAAGGATAAATCACGAAGGTCTGTAATGAGTCGATTAAGGCGAATAGCCTCTTCATGCAAAGAGGCAAGCTGGTCTTTACTAGGCTCTATCACCCCATCTACCATTCCCTCTAAATGCCCTTGGATAATAGCTAGCGGCGTTCTAAGCTCATGAGCAATGTTGGCTAAAAATTGACGACGCAGGTTGGTGTTAACCGTTAAGGTCTCAGCCATGCGGTTAAATATGGCAGCTAATTGACCGACTTCATCTCTAGTTTCAATAGGTACCTTTTGATCAAAATTTCCCTGTTCAATTTGTTCAGCCGCACGGCTTAAATTGCGCAAGGGAACAGTAATACTGCGAGCTAAAGCATAACTCGCTGCCAGGCCCGCCACAATAACGGCCAAACCTACCCAAACAAGAGATTTATGTACCGATGTCAGAAAAGTTTCTTCTAAAGGTCCCATGATCATGGTCATTCTTGTATCGCCAACTCCATGTCCAGTCACATCCTGCTGACTGGTTTCCATGTGCTGTACAATACGATATTCTTTAAAATGTTCCGTCATTTGCTTATCTGCCAAATAAACTAATAAGAAAACGGTTAAAGCTACTGCAAGAAACATTAAACCTGTAATGCGATAGGTAATACTATTCATCTGTTTCACTGGCAAATTTGTAGCCAATCCCGTATATTGTTTGAATATACTGGGGTTCCTTCGGATTATCTTCCACTTTACGGCGCAAGTTTTTAATATGTGCGTCAATGGTACGTTCATACCCTTCAAAGGTATACCCTTGAGTATGTTCGACAATTTGCAAACGACTATAGACTCTACCAGCATTCCCAGCTAATAACTCTAGAATTTTAAACTCTGTAGGAGTCAATTCCAACCTTTCGCCGCCTTTGCTAACTTGATGACGCTCTAAGTCAATGACAAGCCTTCCAGCCACAATGGTCTGACTTCGTGATACCGCCTTATTGGCACGGCGCAAAATGGCTCGCGCACGAGCTACTACTTCTTTTGGACTAAAGGGTTTTGTCACATAATCATCTGCGCCAATTTCAAGGCCCACCAATCGATCACGCTCTTCATCTCGAGCAGTAAGCATGATAATGGGAATATCATTATCATTTCTAATTTTCCGGCAAACATCCAAGCCATTAAGCCCAGGCAACATTAAATCCAATACCATAATGTCCGGCTTATACTCTCTTACTATCTGTAAGGCATCTAGACCATTACCAGCAGTATAAGTAAGACAACCATCTTTCTCAAAATAGGTTTGCAATAGCGTAACTAATTTTATATCATCATCAACAATTAATACTGAATATTGAGCCATAAGAAATTCTCCCCCATACAATATTACTGTCCTATTATTTTTACTTAGCCACTGTCTTATGTTTCCTGATAATCAAACAGCCCTCCAAACAAGAAGGGCTGAATCTTAAACGTCTATTACGTGAGCTATCGCTATAAAGGATGCCGTCCATGCTCCCCATCGGAGAAATGTTAATACGCCCCTTTGCCAGGAAGTATATTCTGTTTTTTTGTTTTCTAATTCTTCAGGAGTTTTATTATTTGCCAATTGCATGTCCTCCAATCCCAATCATGAACTTTGTATTTCATTCAATTGTAGCACGGTCTTGTGAATAACTTATGAAGAAAGCCTATATTCTAGTCTGATTATCAACCAGTATTCACTGTATCCATGTTCTCTATTTATTTGGTGAATTGCTTTAAAAGTTGCATTAATTCCTCTATACTCTCTTCCGCACGATTTTCTTGGATGGCAGTAACCATACAACTTTTCGCATGACTTTCCATAATAATCAGTGATACTTTATTTAAGGCAGCCCGTGCTGCTAGTATTTGCTGAACTACATCCACACAGTAACGCCCATCATCCAACATTTTATCGATACCATTTATTTGACCAGCAACTTTTTTCAGTCTTAATTTTAGTTCGCTTTTTTCCTTATCCGTTAGCATACAATCTACTCCTTCCTACTTACTACTATACCCCCCTACTGCATTTAATTATAAAACGGTATTCTGAGGTCGTCAATATTATCTAGCTATCTCATAAGCATTTGCTTTTATAATACCATATGAGTTAAGTCTTATTTACTACTAGTGTTCCTCTAAAATCAGAAAATAACTAGTGATATAAATTTCACGCATTATTGATATTGAAAATCATTATCAATAATGTTATACTATAAAAGTAAACTTTTCAGAACGCATTCGTGAAATGCTAAAATGATATAGAACAGGAGCATGCTAATGGCAACAAGAAGAGAACCAAGATTTAAATTATGCAGAAGATTAGGTGTTAATATTTTCGGTCATCCCAAGGCAATGAATAAGGCAACTAGGGAAAATAGCCGTTCAGGTAAGAAATTATCAAATTACGGCTTACAGCTTTTGGAGAAACAGAAAATCAAGGCCTATTATGGAATTTTTGAAAAGCAGTTTGTACGTTATGTTGATAAAGCTGTGAAAAGTAAGGAAATTACAGGTACTGCTTTATTAAAATCATTGGAATGTAGATTAGATAATCTAGTATATCGAATCGGCTTCGCCAGTTCCATTCGGCAAGCTAGGCAAATGGTTAGTCATGGTCATATTCTCGTTAATGGGCAAAAAACCAATATACCCTCTTATGGGGTAACAGTGGATAGTATCATCTCTTTAAGTGTAAAGCAACGAAATAATGAAATGATTGTTTCCAACTTTTTGGAGCTTCAGAGTTTTGCATCGCCCTATATTGAAAAAAATCTGGAAGATTTCAGCGGCAAGTTGATCAGACTACCTAGCAGAGAAGAAATCCCTATCGAAGTGAACGAAATATACGCAATTGAATTCTATTCAAAATAAAGAAGGCTACGGTTTGGAGGAGGTTTTAACTCCTTTTTAAACCGTAGTTGCATTATCCTGGCGCTTTCGCTATCGGAAAATCCATTCTATTTTAAAAGGGGCTAAGAAATGTGCAAGTACAATAATCATAATTATTGGGAAGGTGCTTTATTAAAAAAGAAAGATCTTTGGAAAAACTATTTTACTAATCTAGATCGTGCACAGGATGCTATTTTTATCAATACCGTCGTGATTGATTATACTAGAGATACTATGGATAATAATTGGGCATGTTATCCCAATGCAAAATCATTATTAGGGTTTATCCAATATATCCATCTCCCTTTAGCATTTTTTTTTACTATTAATAAGGACAATCGAGATTTACTCATTCCCATATGTTCAAGTCACTCGTTCATTGAATCCATTACAGAATCCGGTTCCGATTATGTAGATAACATGAAAAACGCAATAGAAGAATTAGATAGCTACTGGGATTTAAATGATTCATTATGTATCAAAAAGATTAAAGAGTTCTGTGCCAAATTTAATGCATTTTGGAATAAAGGCAATTATATTTTAAACATAGGAGTCTTTGAAAGCACATTTGAAATTGCAGAATACTTGATAGATACACAAGAATTTACAGAAATTCTGGAAGAAGATATAGGATTGACGATTAAACAATTATTTAATATGTGTACAATTTTTTATACAGATAAGTTTATTCAGAAAACCTTCGTTAAAATTCTAAATAATAGAATCGGATGCATCATATGATGGCTGAAGTGAATAAAAGCTAAGAAGCTGTTTCTATACGAAACAGCTTCTTAGCTTTTATTCTGAGGTTATTTCAATTTCCCACCTTCAACTACAACAGCCTCTGGATCAATGGATTCACCATAAGCAGGCTTTAATGTAGCATCATATGCTTTGTGAATAAAGTTTTCTTTACCAAGGGTTTCTAACTCCGCATTTACCCAAGTAAGAAGTTCTGTATCACCTTTCTTTACTGCAGGTGCAATGGTATCAAGACTACCTAATGAAGCAATACCAACGTTAAAGCCAGTATTTTCTCTCGCCCAAGCAAATAATAAGGTATTATCATGAGCCAATGCAACGCCACGTTTATCTTTTAAAGCCTCGAATGCTTCTGTATTTTGATCATATTTTAACAATTCAATATCAGGATAATTTTTTGTGAAAAAGGTTTCCGCTGTTGTACCTTTGTTTACAATCAGTTTTTTACCTTTTAATTGTTCCACAGAAGTAATCGGTGTACCATTTGGTGATACTACGCCAAGGGCAACTTTCATGTAAGGATTTGCAAAATCAACTTTTTGCTTTCTTTCATCTGTAACGGTAAAGTTTGCGAGAATAAGATCAACCTTGTTTGCTTGCAGAAACTCTACTCTACTTGCTGCTTCAACTAAGACAAACTCTACTTTTGATTCGTCACCTAAGAGATCTTTAGCAAATCTTTTGGCAATAAAAACATCAAATCCTTGATTTTTGCCATTTGCATCTACAAAGCCAAATGGAGGTTTATCACTAAATACACCTATTTTTATAGTGCCACGTTTTTTGATTTCCTCAATACTGCTTTTAGCTGCTACTTTTTCTCCTTTAGTCTCTGTAGTTGCCTTTGAACCGCAACCTGCCAATATGCCTACTAATATGACTGCACTAAAGAACACTGCTAGAATTTTTTTGATATTTTTCATGATATAACTTCCCTTCTTCTTTTAGTTTAAAATTGAAATATATTTAAAAATTGTTGAGCACGTTCGGTCTTAGGATTCGTGAAAAATTCCTCTGGTTCGGAGATCTCACAGATTTTCCCTGCATCAATAAACACGATTTTATCGGCCACTGCCTGAGCAAAGCCCATTTCGTGAGTTACAATTACCATTGTCATGCCCTGCTTTGCCAGACCTAGGATAACATCTAGAACTTCTCTTACCATTTCAGGGTCAAGAGCTGCTGTAACCTCATCAAACAGCATGATTTCTGGATTCATACATAAAGCTCTTACAATCGCAATTCTTTGCTTTTGTCCTCCTGATAGCTGACGTGGATAAGCATCCTTGCGATCAAGTAATCCTACCTTTTCTAATAACTGGGCTGCCTGCTCCATCACCTCTTTCTTCTCTCTTTTTTGTACCTTAATAGGACCTAATAGAATATTTTCAATGACTGTCATATGTGGAAAAAGGTCATAGTTCTGAAAAACCATACCAATTTTCTGGCGAGTTTCTTGCCAATTTACATTGGGCCCTGTAAGACTTTTTCCGTAAAACTCAATATCACCACCTTGAATTGTTTCAAGCCCATTCAAACATCTTAGTAAGGTACTTTTTCCACAGCCTGACGGCCCCAGAACAACAATAACCTCGCCCTTGTGTACACTAAGATGAATACCATCTAATACTGCTCTTGTGTCATATTCCTTATGCAAATCTTTGATCTCAAGCAAGACTTGATTATTTTCTTTATTCATTCTAACCCCTTCTTTAATTCTCCCATTTGGCTTCCAATTTTTTAGATAGTTTGGACAAAGGATAACAGATAATGAAGTACAGGATAAAAATAAGTCCATAAACCCAGAAAGAAGCTGTCGGTACTTTTATTACTGATCGTTCGATGATCTGCTGACCTATTTTTACCACATCGATAACACCAATCATAACGACAAGAGATGTTGTTTTCACCATTCTTGTTGATAAATTGATCGCACCTGGCAACATACGTCTTACGGCTTGGGGTATCAGTACGTATCTGTAGAGGCCCCAAAAACTAAGTCCAATGGCCTTGCCAGATTCAATTTGATGCTTGGGCAAGGATTCTAATGCCCCTCTGACAATGTCTCCCATTTCCGCCGCCCCCCACAGACTAAAAACAATAACGGCAACGATTTCACCATCCAAGTGAATGTCTAAAGCACTTGGTACACCGAAATATACAATAAACAGCCATACAAGAATAGGTATGATTCTAAAAACTTCAAGATAAAGGCGGCAGATAAACTGTATTGTCTTTGATTGGGATGTTCTAAGTAGTCCCATCCCAATACCTAAGAGAGATCCAATGATAATTGATAGAAATGCAATTCCCGCTGTCACCAGCAATCCTTCTAATAAACGCTGTATCGTCGTTCCTTCAAAGAGTACATTAACTCCCAAATTCTGCATATCGCACCTTCCTCTCTAACCAACTCAGTAAGAATGATAAGGGCAAAATAATCATCAGGTAAGCAACTACCAGCATCAACAATGACTCAAAAGTTTGATAATACATACCAATAACATCTTGTGTTACATGCATAAGTTCCGCTATAGCAATCGCTCCCACAATGGAAGTTTCCTTAAATAAGAAGATGCAATTTGCTGCCAAAGATGGCATGGTTACTGCGAATGCTTGAGGAAGAATCACATAGCGAATTAATTGTATTTGAGAAAGTCCAATACTAAGACCAGACTCAATTTGCGTTTTACTGACTGCTTCTATCCCGCTGCGAAAAGCTTCTGTCATATAGCTTCCCCCCAAAAATGCCAAGCCAATGATTGCACAAGTAGTCTCACTCATGGTTATACCTAATTTGGTAAGACCAAAGTATAAAAAGAATAACTGTATCAGTAAAGGAGTGTTCCGAGAAAGCTCTACGTATATTGCAACAAGCTCTTTTAAGACCTTTATTCTAAAATATATAATGATGCTACATACAAGACCAATGATTAGGGATAACATTGTGCCCCAAAAACCAAGTTTAATTGTAATCCATGCAGCTTTTTGATATAAAGGCAACGCACTTATAATAAATTGCCAGTTAATATCCATAAATTCACCACCTGCTTTTCTCTAAGGTAAAAAATAAAAGGCCAAAAGAATGTAGTTTATAACCACAGTCTTTTGGCCTTTAGTTGTCTAATCAGCCCGATATCATATTTTTAAGAGAGACAAACCTATGTACTATATTAAAAAAGTAATACATTTTAAATGTCTGTAAGAAAGATTATATTCGTATCCTTCATTCTTGTCAATATACTTATTTTCTTATTTAACGTAATTGACGATATGCTCTTTTCTAGGAAGTGCATTTAGCGTTTCCACTTTTTTATATCCTAAGGCAACGGAGCAATAAGGCGTGTATCCTATTGGTATTCCTAATTGCTTGTTAAAGGTTTCACCTTGCTCACCAGAAAAAGCGAACATTGCAAAATTAATCCAACAACTTCCAATTCCTAAAGATTCTGCTGCCAGTAAGATATTTTGTGTTGCAGCAGCACAATCAATTTCACTCAAAAATGCTTTTTCTTCACCAGAAATAATAATTACCGTAGGTGCCTTATAAAAAGCATGAAATCTTTCATTGTTAGCCAACTTTTGTATATGATCATTGTCAAAACTCTTACCAACATCCTTGGAGTTCTGACTTATTTCATCAAGAAGCTTCTGATTTTGAACAACAGTAAAATTCCAGCATTGCTGATTCATGGCACTAGGAGCATACATTCCAGCTTCAAGAATAGCCTGCAACTCATCTTCATTAATTTGCTCATCCTTAAAACTTCTTACACTTCTCCGACTTTTAATGTTTTTCAAGATCTCATTTTCAATCATTGTATTCCCTCCAGTTAATATTGTGATTATCTCTGATAGTCAATATCTGCTGATCCTTTTACAGTGTTGTACTTCTTCGACAAGGAAATTGCAAAACCTTTTCATAAGAAATCATGATTATCATGAGAAAGAATATGACCATTTTCCTTTTGACACAAATGGGTTATCTTTTATAATAAACCTCCAAGGGTATTCTCGTGCTTCTTTAGCATATTCAATATTAATACGGGGAGTGACAGCTATATTTTCGGGAGAAAGAGCTTCACCCTTTAATAAATACATCTTTTCACCACATAAATCTATCCCATTTTCTATCTTTGTAATTCCCATCGCTTGGCACAGTTTTCCGGGACCACTGCATAAATCTAGAGTTTTGTCTGTTGTACGGCGTCTTTTCATGATATCCATTCCTTCAACTGGTTCTAATGCTCTAACCAACACAGCTTCTGGATAGTTCTCTTGATTCGTTACGATATTCATACAGAAGTGGACACCATAAATTAAATACACGTATGCGTGACCTCCTTTGCCAAACATCACTTTCGTTCGATTGGTATATTTTTCATCATAAGCATGAGAGGCAGCATCATTAAAACTACTAGAACCTATGTAGGCTTCCACTTCAACAATCTTTCCCACTGTTTTACCAGCAGGCGTATTATGAACGAGGTATTTTCCTAATAAATCTTTTGCTACAACTAAGGTTTCTCTCTCATAAAAAGCTCTCGTTAATTTTCTCAAATAAACACCTTCTTGCTTTAATGTTACTGTCATGTCACCTTCTCTAAAATTGCAAAGAATCCTTTATACTTTACCCATGATAGTACACGCTAAGACGTGTCACTTGTTTATGTCCATTATCATACAATATATGGGTATCTTAGGAAAAGAGGTGGATCTATCGTGCCTTATATCGAAGTTGAAGCAGGAGTTCATATTTTTATTAAAGATTTAGATCCTGGCAATGGGAAACCTATTTTATTTATTCACGGATGGCCTGTCAATCATAAAATGTTTGAGTATCAATTTACTATCCTTCCTAAATTTGGTTTTCGCTGTATCGGAATGGACTTACGGGGTTTTGGCAATTCCGATGGCCCATGGAATGGATATTGTTACGATAGACTCGCTGAAGATGTTCGTATCGTCATTGAGTCTCTAAATGTGGAAGATCTAACACTCGTTGGTTTCTCCATGGGGGGAGCAATCTCTGCCCGTTATATGTCCCTTTACTCAGGCTACAAGGTTTCTAAGCTCGCTTTAATATCGGCAGCCTTGCCCGTTTTCACGAAGCGCCCAAATTACCCCTTTGGCCTTCCAAAGGAGGAGGTTAATAAACTAATCTACCAGACCTATATGGACCGTCCTCAAATGGTTACTGATTTTGGTAAGAACTTTTTTGCCAGTGATGTTCGCCCCGCCTTTAGGAGTTGGTTTAATAGCCTTGGCCTGGAAGCCTCTGCTCATGCAACAGCCATGACTGCCATCGCCCTACGTGATGAAGATTTACGAAAAGATTTGCAAGAAATTCATGTACCAACGGGCATTTTTCATGGGGAGCATGATCAAATAGTTCCTTTCTCTTCTGCGTTACAAACCCACCATCTCATTAAAAGGTCTATATTGTTCCCCTTTGATTGCAGCGGACATGGTGTATTCTACGATGAACTTGAGAAATTCAATTACTACTTTACCCAATTTATAAAGGATAAGTAATCACCAAGAATCAGCCTCGTGCTACTAATTGAATAGATCCATCAACCAATGCTCGATTGTCCCCTAAGGACAATCGGGGCATTATTAAATTTGTTGCTAATTTTAGGTATAACATAACCAACAATAAGTAAAAATACACAATAACGTTTTAAACACATAGGAGGATATGATCATTGGCAGCATTCAATAAAACTGATTTTATTGTTATGGCTTTAGGAAATATTATCGGATCAGGCATTTTTTTGGCTAGTAGCCTTGTCATCAGTACTGCAGGTGCCTGGGCGCCTTTTGCATACCTCTTTGGTGGACTTGTAATGATGATGGAAGTATCCTTTATTATTGAAATGACAATCGCCAATCCCGTTTCAGGTTCCTTTAAGGCACATGCACAAGAAGTATTTGGTGAGTGGTGGGGTTTTGTAATTGGCTGGATGTTTTGGACTAGCGGCGTTTTAGGAATGATTAGTGAAGTTACAGCTTGTGCCATTTTTATTCGTTTATGGTTTCCTACCGTTCCTTTATGGACATGCAGCCTTATCTTAGCCTTAGGAATTACACTGATCAATTTTAATGATGTAAAGGGTCTAAGTAAAATTGAACTTGGACTCGCCATTACAAAAGTGGTTACTCTCCTAGCCTTTGTTAGCATGAGCTTTACGATTATCTTAGGTATACCCATTGGAGATGCAACAAAAGACTTCCTGCAATTTCAGTCACTACTTCAATCTCCATTAGAAGGATTTCCTGGTATGTTAGGTTCCTTGCTCCTTATTCTATTTGCTTATACAGGAACAGGTATCATTGGAATTGCTGCAGTAGAAACAGAGAAACCAGAAAAAACGGTACCTCCAGCTACTAGAATTGTTACTTTTACAGTAACAATTCTATACACATTATCTGTTTTCTTCATTATCACCTTGCTGCCGCGACATTTGCTCGATGGAACAGTTAGCCCTTTCGTACAGCTATTTACTATTTTTAAAATTCCGTATGCAGGAGATCTTGTCAATTTCATTCTCTTAACAGCTGGCATGTCTGCACTGAATTCACAAATATACTCTTCATCGCGCATGCTATTTTCTCTAGCAAAAGAGAAACAAGCACCACAAATCGCCAAGTACCAAAATACGAAGGGAGTACCAATAGCAGCCGTTGCAATTAGCGGATTGATCCTACTCTCGGGCGCTATGCTATCTTATTATCTGCCTGAGAAAATTTTCATTTATACCCTAAGCGCCAGTGGCTTTTTGGCACTAATTAATTGGATGAGTGTATCTGCTACTCATTTTTATTATCGAAAAAAAATACTAGCAGAAAATCCAAACAATTTAAAGTATAAGTCTCCTTTTTATCCCTATCTTTCCTGGATTTGCTTTTTCATTATACTCATTGCTCTTCTTTCCACTCCTCTATATCCTGATCAGCTTCCTGGTTTATACTCTGGTTTGCTACTATTGCTATTTATTAGTATTGCCTATTTTATCTGCAATCTATGGAGAAGCAAAGGAATAAAAAAGACTTAATTATACTCTATATAAAAAACGTAAATTCAATTATAATATAACTACATTATCAGAAAATTTTGTCATATTTATAGTTATATAATCTTTATATTTCAATATAGTTAATATACCCTATAAAAATGAGGTGATTTTATTAAAAAAGTAATAGAAATTATATCCGTCAATGATATGCATTGTTTGACCTGCGAGAAGCATATTGAAGAAGCAGTCAAACAAGTCAGGGGCGTAATAAGAGCAAAAGCTAGTTATGCTGAAAGCAAGGTCCGTATAGAATATGACGCTGAGCTTTGCAATTCTGCTAAACTCATTGAAGCAATTACCGCTACGGGCTATTTCATTGATAAGGGTCGTGCATCTAATAACATGAAACCAATCGTAGGTATTTCCCTTATTTTCTTAGCCATACTCCTCTTGGGGCAAAACATTAGTGACTTTGATATGAGTTCCAAATTAAGAGGTGAGGTTACCTATTTCGTACTATTTATTATTGGCCTTTTCACCTCCTTGCACTGTGTCGGTATGTGCGGCGGGATTATGCTCTCCCAAAGTATATCTAACCAAAATAAAAGTAAATTCCAATCCTTTTTTCCTTCTTTATCTTATAATGTGGGGCGAGTGCTTGGCTATACAGTACTTGGCGGTATAGTTGGCGCACTTGGATCAATTCTGTCTTTTTCCATAGGTTTTATGGCTGGCATTGCTATATTTGCTGGTATCTTCATGATCATTATGGGACTAAATATGACCGGTCTAACCCTATTTAGGAATTATGCCAAAATATCATTTCCTAGCTTTCCTCCCCTTCCAAAAGCTAAAACCCCATTTGTCGTTGGACTATTGAACGGGCTTATACCCTGTGGCCCCCTACAAACGATGCAACTTTACGCTTTAGGCACAGGAAGCGCTATACTAGGGGCCTCTTCTATGCTAGTGTTCTCTTTGGGTACTGTGCCATTAATGCTATGTTTTGGCAGTATTTCCGGCTTTTTTAGCAAAAATTCTACTAAACGAATTCTTAAATTAAGTGGTGTTTTAGTTGTTGTCTTAGGAATGATTATGACTAATCGTGGCTTAGCCATTGCTGGGCTTAATCTCCCCTTTTTCGATTTACCTGCCCAAAGCAAAAGTGGAGCTTCTATGGCAACAAAATCACAACTTGAAGATGGCATCCAAACTTTACGAATGTCAGCAAACAATCAAGGCTATACTCCTAATGTTCTCTACGTTCAAAGAGGGGTTCCTCTTAAATGGATTATTGATGGAGAACAAATTAATTCCTGCAATAACGAAGTGATTGTTCCGTCTCTACAGATTAAGAAAAAACTAGTTTCCGGACAAAATATCATTGAATTCACTCCCCAAGATCAAGACTTACCATTTAGTTGCTGGATGGGTATGATTAGAGGAGTGATCAAGGTTGTTGACGATGTTAATACTGTAGACATTGCAAAAAACACAACCGTTATCCCTGCTGGAAGCGGTTGCTGTAGCAGTGGTTCTTCCTCCTCTTGTGGTAGCCAATCCCAAACTAGTATTTACGGAGATGATATCAACAAAATCCCAACGGAAAGAATTATTCGCAAAGCCACCTTACAAAATACATTGCAAACTATAAAATTAAAAGGAATTGGTTATGAATTTGAACCTTTAGTTGTAGTTTTAGCTACGCAAGCTACAGCGAAAATTATCTTTGATCTAACAGATTTTGATGATCCAGAAGGTATGTGGGATATTGTTGATTATCAACAGAAGAAAATTGTCTCATCATTTAAAGGAAAAAAAGGACTTGTAGAAGTTAACTTTAGTACCCCATTACCTAATACTTTTGGAATTTATAAAGGTCAAAAAGTAATTGGTATTATTGAAACAGTTGAAGACCTTAAAAATACGGATATAGAAAAAATCAGAGGGAAATTTCTATAATAATAGACGACTTGATTGATTACGTAAAAGCAAGGCTGGAGCTACGATCTCCAGCCTTGCTTTTACTTTACCTACTACCAATTTTAAAGGGTTTCTTCCATTTATTGGCGAAGTAAAAGAAATATAGAAATTTGAACATTTTTAGAAAATCATAGTATGTTTTGCAAAATGGAAAAAAAGAGATGAATCGTAAGATATATTAAGAATATAAATTAGAGGTGCCAAATTAGTGGATAAAATGAATCTAACAACAAAACTTAATTTTAAAATAATTGGTATTGTTCTGTTACTTCTGACCACTGTTACAGCTTATAACCATTGGTTGTCTTTAGAAAAGGAAAATGAAAAAAATGTTCAATGGCTTGTCGAAATTACTGATTTTCTTGTTAAAAAAAAGCCCGATGGTTCTTTTCTTGACATTGCCCTCAAACAGAACATAGAAAATCTCTCGACTCAACAGCAAATTTTGTCTGTCAACCAAGAACTTCAGCCTGTTTTACAGGCTATACTTGTGCCCACAAATATAATAAAGTTTGGTTTTTATTCTCGACAGCATGAAAGTATTGTTGGGATTGGTCCCCATCCTGATATTTCTTTGCTTTTTGGTGTTGCTCCCAGTCGTTTTCAGTACATTCATGATGTTAATACGGAACAGCTCATAGAAATAAAAAATTCTCTTTTGTGGCATGGTGCAAGTACACTTATCTATGTTAGACCGATCACCCATGATGGCATCTTGATTGGACACGCCTTTGCCGCTATCAATCAAGATGCCGTATACACAACAATCTGGAAACGAACGGCAAACACCTTTTTTGCCGCCTCCCTTATGTTATTAGTATGTGTTATGGTTTTTCGCGAATTATTTGTTAAATTAAAAAAAGATCTGCTGCTCTTTGCTGAAAGGATTCTTGATGGGCATACCTTTAACTTTAATAGTGAGTTAGCCGAATTCACCCCTATTCTGCAACATATTAGCGAACAAACGGAAAAGATGACCCGTTTAGATCGATTGAATATTATTGGTGAAATGGCAGCAGGTATTGCCCATGAAGTACGGAATCCCATGACAACTGTAAGAGGACTACTGCAATTTATGGGCAGAAAACAAGAATTCATCCACCATAAAGACAGGTTTGCCCTTATGATAGATGAATTAGATCGTGCCAATAGTATTATTACAGAATTTTTATCCCTTGCTAAAAACAAAGCCATGAATTTTACAGAATGCAATTTAAATGATATCATACGGGCTCTTCATCCTTTGCTGATGTCAGATGCTTTGCGTAATAATTGTGAAATTGAGTTTTCATTAGGCGATATTCCTACAAGCCTTCTAGATAAAGATAGCATTCGTCAACTGATGCTAAACATGGTACGAAATGGGATCGATGCCATGCCTACCGGTGGCTTAATCCACATTATCACAGAAAGAGATGGACAAAAAGTACTATTATCCATAAAAGATCAGGGAATCGGCATTGTACCAGAGAATACAGAAAAACTTGGCACACCTTTTTTTACTACTAAAGAGAATGGAACAGGACTAGGATTAGCTGTTTGCTACCGAATTGTGCACCGTCATTCCGCGACTATTTCCGTTAAAAGCGAGCTGGGAAAAGGTACTGCTTTTATAGTAGAATTTGACTCTATTCAATCGAACACCTCACATAGTATCAGAAATACCTCCATGACATCTAAAATCGAGGTGATGGAAGATGCTTGAGAAAATGATAATATTTCTATGCTTGTTCGGGAGCATGGCTTATTTATATCTAGCACATGGACTTACCTTCGGCACTCTTGGATCTCCTAAATCTGGTTTTTTGCCTACTCTGGCAGGAACCATTACCTTGGTATTTTCATTGATCCTACTTTGCAGGCAATCGCATTTTAGGGAAAAAAAAGCACAGCTCCCAGTAGATTGGACAAAGTTTCTGTTTATCATTATTGGTTTATTATTTTATATTATCATCTTAAATAGTATAGGCTATTTTTTTGCTACCTTTATCCTCTTGTTTTATTTTTTCAAATTGGGTGATACTGTCGGCTGGGTCTTTCCCTTAGTTATTTCACTATGCAGTTGTGCAGTATTCTACCTATTATTTTCTTATTATTTAAAAGTTACGCTACCATAGAATTGGGGGGGGGGGAAATATTGGACATATTGAATATGTTGCTGCAAGGCTTTGCGATAAGCCTTATCCCAACTAATTTATTAGCTTGTATTATTGGAATTCTGATCGGTACGCTGGTAGGAGTACTGCCGGGAGTTGATACAGTCAGCGCGATTGCCTTGTTATTACCCTTTAGTTATGGCATGGCTAGTACTCCTGCACTCATTATGTTCGCTGGCATTTATTACGGTTCTAAGTACGGTGGCTCTACCACTTCTATTTTAATCAACGTTCCAGGAGAACCTGCCTCCGTGGTTACCTGCCTAGATGGCTACCCCATGGGACAGAAAGGTAGAGCAGGCGCGGCTTTAACGGTTTCTGCTATTGGATCTTTTATTGCTGGCACTATCGGCCTAATTGGATTAACCCTTTTAGCCCCTCCTTTGGCTCAAGCCGCATTGGCTTTTGGTCCACCTGAATACTTTTCCTTTGCTTTAGTGGGGTTGATTTTTCTTTCGAAACTAACTGGTACTTCTGCACTGAAATCCGCTTTAATGGCATCCATCGGTGTGATGCTCAGTACTATCGGGCTAGACAGCTTATCCGGTATCAGTCGCTTTACTTTCGGCATGGATGAACTAGATAGAGGTTTTAATCTATCCATTTTAGCCATGGGCTTCTTCGGTATCGGAGAAGTTATCACTACTATGACCAACGTGAAGAGCAAACCTAAAATACCATCAGTAAAATTACAAGATTTATACCCTACTAAAGAAGAATGGCAACGTTCCACAGTCCCTATGTTTCGTGGGGGTATTGTCGGTTTTTTAGTAGGTTTATTACCCGGCCCTGCATCAACACTATCTAGCTTTATATCCTATAGGCTGGAAAAGCGCTGTAGCAACAATCCAGACGAGTTTGGACATGGTGCCATTGAAGGCGTTGCCGGACCAGAGGCAGCCAATAATTCAGCTATTTCTGCCACTATGATCCCTTTATTATCCTTGGGCCTGCCTTTCTGTGGTGCTACGGCTATCTTCCTCAGTGCCTTTATGATTCATGGCATTACCCCTGGTCCTTCGTTAATTGTACAGCATCCCGAGCTCTTTTGGGGGCTGATTGCCAGCATGTACGTTGGTAATGTCCTGCTTTTAATTATTAATTTACCTCTCATTGGAATTTTTGTTCAAATGCTTAAAACCCCACTCAATATTCTTATGCCTTTAGTGGCAGTAGTCACCCTTACCGGTGCTTATTACATTAATAACAGCATCTTTGATTTAATGTGGGTCATTCTTTTCGGCTTCCTAGGTTTTTTACTTCAAAGGGTTGGTTTTGAGCCAAGCCCTTTGCTTATTGGCTTGGTATTAGGGCCGGAGTTAGAATGGGGCTTGACACAAGGGCTAATTATTTCCAACGGCAGTATTTGGTCACTAATCACCAGACCACTGGCTGGAACCATCTTAGCTCTAGGGGCTATTGTCGTGCTCTATAATATAATATGCTTTACTATCAACAATTCTAAGAAGGAGACAAATTACTGATTATTTCGATGCTAAAGTAAAGGAGACGGTACAATGGAGAAAAAATTCTTAACTCTGCTAAGTTTATGTTTGTTCATTCTATCCATTATGTTGGGAGGTTGCACCACTATGGAAAACAAGACGGTAAGTACAGCGAAAAAGTATCCCGAGAAGCCCATTACTCTCATTGTTCCTGTTGGTGTCGGCGGTGGTATGGATTCAGTAGCTCGCTTATTAGAAAAGGCAGCACCTGCACAATTAGGGCAGCCACTGGTTATTATCAACAAGCCAGGTGGAGCTGGGACTATCGCTTGGAATGACCTAGCTAGTGCCACTCCAGATGGCTATACTCTTGGTATGTCGGGAGTCGAAGTAATATTACAGACCTTATATGGCCCAACTAAATACCATTACCCAACAGCCTTACAGCCTCTTGCACAGATCTCTACTTTGTCCATGGTAATGGCAATAAAAGGAGATCAACCCTGGGAAACCCTTGAAGACTTAAACCAGTATGCAAAACAACATCCAGGACAGATTAAGTTTGGACATGTAGGTGTGGGTAGTATAAGCCATGTTGCTGGAGAGACATTTGCTAAAAGTTCTAATATTCATCTTGAGCAAGTTCCCTTTCAGAGCCCTGCAGCAGCAGTGGCAAGTTTATTGGGCGGACATGTTCAGACTATTTTTATTAATCCAACATCTGTGAAAGAACATTTAAAAAATGGAACGATAAGAACTTTGGCAGTTGCAAGTGAGCAACGATTAACCGATCCTGATTTTACAAATACACCCACATTTAAAGAACTTGGATTTGATGTGATCGGTAGCAATTGGTACGAAGTTTCTGCTCCTAAAGATTTACCAATTGAAGTAACATATAAATTATCCGAAGGATTTAAGAAAATCATTAATGACCCTGAATTCAAAAAGGATATAGAAAAACTGGGACTACAAGTTACCTATTTAGGGCCCAAAGAGTCACAAGAAAAATGGCTGATGGCAAACCAGAAATTAACTAAAACTGTACAAGAAACTGGTATTTTAGATACAATCAAGGCGCAAAGAAAATAGCATTTACCGGTAAGACTCTGGACGATAAGTAAAACTAAGCTTCAGATGGAATTAAATCTTCATCTGAAGCTTAGTTTTTTTTATTTTTCTTTCCTGGATGTCCTTTCTCTGATACAATGTTAAATAATAAAATGTTTTTAGCAAGTACATGCTCACGAGTATTGTAGTATGTTTTTATATACTGCAATACTTTAGTTCAATTTTATTGATTTACTACACATTAGGAGTGATACTATGATCCAATTCAAAAACATCCAATATCAATGTTCCATGGAATTAACCTTAGATCTGATTGGTGGCAAGTGGAAATCCCTCATACTTTGGCATTTAGGCGAAAACACCTTACGCTTTAGTGAATTGAAAAAAACCTTACCTCAAATCACCCAAAAAATGTTGACACAACAACTTCGAAATTTGGAAGCTGATGGACTTGTTCATCGTTACATCTATACCCAAATTCCTCCAAAGGTAGAATACTCTTTAACCGAAGCTGGCAAAAGCCTTTTACCCATATTAGATACATTATGCCAATGGGGGCTTAGCTATGCTCAAGATGTCGAAGTATCAACTGAAGAAGACTTATCTCAACAGTCTAAAGCTGCCCTCCCTTCTCTCTAAAACAATCGAATTGGTTGATTAGTAAACCCGTTGGCCTAAAGCTAAACATTGAAATTTCAATATTGTTATCTAAAAAATTATTATGAATAGGATTGACTATTTCCTAGATATGTTATTTAATAATTACAAGACATTTGTAATTGAAAATTTTCTGTCGCAATGCTGCGACTGCAAAGCTAATACATGCTTATTAAAGCTGGCTCAATTGCCAGCTTTTTTTTTATATAAATATTTCTTTAAAAGAACTTGAATGATTATTTGATATTTTTTAGAAGGAGGCGTAACTCATTATGACAATCAGAAGAAAAATTCTCAGTGGTTTTATGGTGGTCATCGCGTTAGTATTTGTCATGAGTGCATTTACCTATTATCAGGTTGGTGAACTTAATTCCACTTCACAGAAAATAATGAAGAATAGCCTCTATCAGCTTGAACTTGTTGAGGAACTTGCCATCGACGTATCGAATGAAGCAGTAGCCATGCGTCGCTTTAATTTTACAGGAGACTTAGCTGACGTAGCTACCTTTGACAACTATCGCAAATATGGCGACGATAAAATTAGCAAACTTGAAACCGCCTTATCCTTTCAAAATTCACAGGCTATTTTGGAAACGCTAAAGAAGGAAAAATTAGCATTTGATAATATTGCCGCTAAATCCATCGAAGCAAAACGAGCTAATAATCTTGAGCAGGTTGGGATTTATATGCAGCAAGCTGGCAAACCTTCCGAAAATTCCATTGCTGCCACAAAAGAGCTTATCTTATTAGTAAAAGGATATGTAAGAGAACAAGAAGAGCATAGTACCCAAAAAGCTAGCGAAGTACAGCTTCTTTTAGTTCTCGTTAGCCTATTCGTTGCAGGTATTGCTATTGGGACTAGCATCTATATCAGTCGCGGTATTTCCATGCCTGCAAGACTTATAACACAAGCGGCATCGGAAATTACTCATGGGAACCTCGCTCTGAATGATATTGCCATGAAATCATCTGATGAGCTTGGTCAACTGGCAGCTTCCTTTAATCAAATGAAAAGCAATTTGCGCCAGGTCATCGAGAAAGTATCCCATGCAGCTCAGCAACTCACAGCATCTTCACAGCAGCTCACGGCCAGTGCTGCCCATTCAACTCTGGCAGCCAATCAGGTAGCAGATTCCATTTCTGATATGGCACAAGGTGCTGAGATGCAATTAACTACTTTTACAGAGACAACAGTTGCCGTACAGCAGATGTCTGTAGGTATCCAACAAATCGCCACTAATGCTAATGTGGTAGCTGGGAAATCAGCCCAAGCCTCAGAGACTGCTACTAAGGGTGGAGAGTCCATAGAAAAAGCCATTAACCAAATGGCACAAATTGAAAAAACCGTGAATACATCTGCTCAAGTCATTATTAAATTAGGGGAGCAGTCCAAGGAAATCGGACAAATTGTCGGTACTATATCTGGCATTGCTGGGCAAACCAATCTGCTAGCTTTAAATGCAGCGATCGAAGCCGCGAGAGCTGGTGAACAAGGTAGAGGTTTTGCCGTTGTTGCGGAAGAGGTTAGAAAATTAGCTGAACAGTCACAAGGAGCAGCAAAAAAAATTGCTCAATTAATTGGCGAAATTCAAGATGATACGGAAGAGGCTGTTATTGCAATGAACAAAGGAACCAATGAAGTGAAAATAGGAGCACAAGTTGTCGATGTGGCAGGAAAGTCATTTCAGGATATTGCCCAGCTTGTACTAGAAGTATCAACACAAATAAAAGATATTTCATCCGCCATACAGCAAATAGCAGATGGCAGTCAAATCATTGTTATATCCGTAAAAGAAATTGATTCTTTGAGTAAGAAGACCTCTGAAGAAACACAAATTGTGTCAGCAGCCACACAAGAACAATCGGCATCCATGGAAGAAATCACCGCTTCTAGCCAATTATTAGGAGATATGGCCCAGAACCTTCAGGAAGTGGTAAGTAAATTTCGTTTTTAGCAGAAAAATCCCTATTGACAGTTACTTGTACCACCTGTTATAATACGTTAAATATATATATTCATTTTCGATGATCAGGAAGAGTACACAATACACAAAGGGTTACAGCGAGCCAATGGCAGTGGAAGTTTGGCACTACTAGGTATGTGGAATGGGCCTGGGAGATACAGTCTGATCCGCAGTTTGTGGGGTAGGCACTGTCGGGATTCTTCCGCCGTTATCAGGAAGCAGGTATCGGATGATATTTAAAATCCCGTACCGTGTAAAGCTGAGCTTTCCTTAAAAAAGCTAATCAGGGTGGCACCGCGAGTTAACTCCTCGTCCCTATATATGCACATGCATATATAGAGACGAGGTTTTTTATTATATTCAAAAATGAAAGGACGCGATTAAAATGGAATTACAAAAAAATGAATCAGAATTAATCATCCACAATAACAATAAAGGCGGTAGATATCGATGGGTTACAATTACAACCCTACTCTTGGCTATCGGCGCCATTTTACATTTAGTAAGTCCTAGCATTGGTGGAATAACTCCTAACTGGACCATTGCCATGTATTGTATTGCTATCAATTTAACAAAACCAACGATTAAACAATCCTTTGGTATCGGTCTTGTTGCCGCAGCCATCAATATACCTACTTCTAAATCAGCTTTTCCTTATGGCAATCTAGCGAGCGAACCCATAGGTGCTGTAGTGTGTGCAATAATTGTCTGTCTTTCTTATAACATGAACCTAGGAAAGCTAAATATTAAACCTGCCGTGACAGGATTTATCAGCACCGTTGCCAGTGGCATGACATTCATAACCATACTCAAGCTAGTCCTCTCTCTGCCCTTGTCTGTATATCTATATGCTATGATACCTGTTGTATTTTCTGTAGCTGCTGCCAATGCCGCTATCACGCAAATCCTCTATTTTCCTGCTAAAAGATTATTTGACATGAAAGGTGATAAATAATGCCAGCTATAGCCCTGCAAAATTTCAGTTATGCCTACAATCATCCTAAAAAGGTCCTTGATAACATAAACATCTCCATTGAAAAGGGCTCTTTTTCTGTTATATTAGGGCTGGAATCAATACACATGAATCCTCTATGCAGCAGTTAGCACTTACCGTTGGCACGGTTTTACAAGATTATGAAACCCAATTAGTCACCATGACGGTGGAGGAGGAAGTGGCTTTCAGCCTAGAAAATATAGGTATTGCTCCCGTGGAAATTGCCCATAGAGCAAAAGAGTCATTATCTAAAGTAGGTTTAGCAGGCTATGAAAAGCAGGCCGTTACTGATTTATCTGGAGGGCAAAAACAACGACTGGTTCTTGCCAGTGTTCTCGCAACAAACCCCAAAATACTCGTACTAGACGAACCAACTTCTGCCCTAGACCCTGAAGGCACTCAATCACTATACAAACTCCTCAGTAAATTGAATCAAGAGCATGGAATCACAGTGTTGGTAGTTGAACATGATATTTCTACTGTCCTGCCCTACGCAGATCAGTTCATCCTTCTTGAAAATGGTCAATTGATTTTCAGCAGCACTCCAGAAAAGGTACTTACCTTTATGGCAAAGAATCAAGTTTTCACCGAAGCTATACCGCCACTCTGGCAATTAAAGCTTATGTTAGAAGAGCTTACAACACAGCAATTTGACCCTTGGCACAGAGAAGAAGAAGCCATCCAGCAGCTTCGCAAAGTTCTGGAAGAGGAGGTTTGCAAGCATGCTTGAGTTAAAAAATGTATATTTTTCTTATAAAGCCCAATCCCCTGTCATACATGACGTCTCGCTAACAGTAAAACCTGGTGAATTCCTTGCTATTGTTGGGCGAAACGGCAGTGGTAAAACCACTTTGACTCGTCTGATGATGACTTTAAAAAAACCAACTAAAGGCGATCTTTTTTTTCAAAGTAATAGCATGCAAAACTCTACTCCTGCCAAAATGGCACATCACATTGGCTATGTTTTTCAAAATCCTGATCGCCAAATTTTTCATGATACGGTAGCCGAAGAGGTAGCTTATGGTCCTAAGCAAATAGGTTGTACGCCAGCGCAAATTCACACTTTCGTCAATGAGGCTCTTGAAGTCACAGGACTTTCTCACTTAGCTGACACCTACCCTCTTTCCTTATCCAAAGGACAAAAACAACGACTCACCATTGCATCGGCACTAGCTATGCAGCCTAAAATACTGATCCTTGATGAACCTACTAGTGGTCAAGATGCTAGAGAACGTGATCAATTATTACACTTACTACAAAAACTGCACCAACAAGGTACTACCATACTGCTAGTTACCCATGATATGGAGTTTCTGTCTGCCTGTGCCCAAAGAGCTATTGTAATGGCAAAGGGTCATAAGGTTTTTGATGGTACAGTATCAGAATTGTTCCATGATACTTGCCAATTAACAGATTGGGGCCTTATCGAACCTGTTGCCTTAAAAATTTCCCGTCAGCTTGGATCTTTCCACTTGCCACAAACTGCTTCTATTACACAACTAGGCCATGCTATCGTAAACTTATTAGGGAGGAATAGCCATGACTAATATAGCTCCTATCACTAAATTAGCACTGACAATTTTTGTAACCATCTGGTCCATAGTATTACAGTCTCTCCCTGCCTTAGCTGCACTTATCATTTGTCAAATCATCCTTCTAGCTATCGCTAGAGTAGGATTAAATGTTTATAAAGGAATTGTTAGCCTATTTGTCTTTGCTGCTGTGTTGGCTGGTATGCAATATGTCTTTAACAATGATATGATACTGGCTGCTATAACCGCCAGTAAGATGATTTCCATGACCCTCGTCTTCTTCATCTTACTGGCAACTACCAGAATGCAGGATTTGTCTGCAGCTTTAGTTCAGCAATGTCATATTCCCTATGAGTATGCATTTATGCTAACAGCAGCCCTACGCTTCATTCCTGATTTTTTAGCAGAAAGCAAAGCTATCCAAGAAGCCCAAGCCTGCAGAGGCTATTCTCCTCAGGGCAATCTATTCCAACGATTTTTCTCCTACATGGCTGTGATCAAGCCTCTTGTCCTTAAAGCCGTCACCAAATCAGAAACCATGGCCCTCAGTCTAGAGTTGCGCGGCTTTGGCAGCAGAAAAACTCGTAGTTTTAAAAACAATGTCACCCTTGCTTTTAAAGACTATGCTATGCTCTTATCTATGATCCTATTTACTTCCTATCTTATGATTCAGATTAACTAAAAATATGGTCGAACCACAAAGGGTTCTATTTATATTTTTTTGTGCAACCCCTTTGTGTGCCGCACCAACGGCATTGTGTCTTTGTGGTTCGTAAAAACTTATATTTTCTCACAAAAAAGCAGCCCGAAACCTATTACAAGGTTTCAGGCTGCTTCTGTCCTATTCAATTACTTATTTCCTCTAGGATTATCTTTAAACGCACTCTTTGCTCTTCCCTATCTAACGAAAGTCCATATTGATAACAGTCAAAAACATCTGCATCCTTGACGATTTCCTCTATCGGACTTCCTACTTCCTTTTTATTGCTATGATTTTTCGCTGCTGTTGACAATAATTCAATCTCATTTAAGGTAAAATAACCACTCTCTCTTAGAAATAATTTGAGAGGTTCATATCCTACTGTAGCATGATCTTGTTGCTTCCCCGTTATTATCCGACCATAATCGTGGATCGAACAAGCTATAGCACTCAATTCAGGATCAACACCCCGCTTCAAAGCTAGTATTCGTCCTACAGCCGCACAACTAGCTAAATGTATTCTTTCCCAGCTTAGAGAGATATCTCTTTCCACCTTTTTATTTTCAAATTCTAAGATTTTTTCCAACATTTTTTCCTGTATCTTAAAAACTCTATTCATAGCAAATCCTCCAACCCTATCCCTACCTTCTTATTTCCCAAAGAAAAATCCACTAACCAGAATTAGAAAAACTACAGTTGATATGCCGACATACAACCAATCTTTTTCTTTCAAAAATACTAATGCTGAAATCCCCACTCGCATAATGGGCGTGCATATTAATAAAACTAACCCTGCTAATATAATCCCAAAGGGCTTCAAACTCAGTGCACCTGCAAAAATTTCTTTTAATTGCGTAGGGTAGTATTCTCCTGGATAGCCACCCTCCCCACTGGTTAAAAAAAGGACTAGACCTATTAAGATTACCGAAGCACTCAATAACACACCAAATCTTAAAGACTGACTAACAAAAATCTCAACTTCGTTGGGTCCTTTGCGAGAATTTTGCTTTTCTTTATTATTTAATTCACTCATAATTTGACCCCCAATCCTTGTGCCATCATTTGGAGGGCTACATACATGAGAACCGGAATAAAGAGTTTACGAATGGTTTTACTTTTCAAACGTTGCATAATTTTTGCTCCAATAGTTGCTCCTATCAACACACCAATAGCAACGGGTGCAGATATAATTGGACTTATATCTCCTCGATATAAATAAATCCCAGCACTAGCTGCGCCAGTAACGCCCATCATAAAATTACTAGTTGCACTCGATACTTTTAATGGAAGTTTCATAAAAACATCCATTGCCATTACTTTAAAACTACCGCTTCCAATACCTAATAATCCTGATATAACTCCAGCCCCGTACATTACCCCAAATCCACCATACACATTGTCCACATTATAAGAAACTTGCTTCTTTAAAGCTTTATCATAATACTCCCCTTGTAGTTTTAATTTGCTAGCAACATTATGTAAAGGCACTTCTTCAGGCAATTCCTCTTTGGTTTTCTTAAGCATGGCTAGAGCAGAATATAATAAAAGTACTCCAAAAATAATGTACAAAAGGTTTGGTGAAATCAGACCAGCAATAAGGGCTCCTGTAATGGCCCCCACCGTTGTTGCAATTTCCAAAAACATACCTACCCGAATATTTGTTATCCCATCCCGAATGTAGGCAATTGCCGCGCCGCTAGAGGTAGAAATAACCGAAATAAGGCTTGCCCCAATAGCATGTTGGATGTCCACGCCAAATAATAAGGTTAAAGCGGGCGTCACAATAATCCCACCACCCAGGCCTAAGATAGAACCAAGAATTCCTGCCGAAATAGAAACAAGAAGTATCTTTATAGCTACAATCGTCACATTTCTTCACCCCAAATAATATTTATATTTTCCACCTGAATTTAGAAACGCTTAAACACAAAAGTGCAAAAGTGAAAAGACACTGCGCGGGCACGAAGAACACGAAGGATATGCTAAACACCCCTTCGTGTTCTTCATACATCTTCACAACTTCGCGTTTAAGCGTTTTTTCTCCAAAAAGCACTTATAACTCTGATACTATAAAATAGAGTTTCTTTTAATTCTTAACACAAGTATAATATAATATATACATTCGATCAATATTTAAATACATACTTTTTACATTGTAAGGAAAACTACCATTAGAAAGGAAGATCACAGCGATGCAATTTAAAAATTTAGATGAAGTAGATAGAAAAATTCTAAACTTATTATCCGAAAATGGTCGTCTAAGCAATGCCGAACTTGGCCGTCTTTTAAATTTAACGCGTGCAACTGTCAGAGAACGTATCAATCAACTCATTGATCATGGAATCATTGACCGTTTTACTATCGTAGTCAATCCTCTTAAAGCTGGAAAGATGGTCTCCATGTACTTTAACATCAATGTAGAATGGACTAAAATAGATTCCATTGCTGAACAACTCTTAGCTGATCAGGAAATAACAAATGTGTATCAAATGAGTGGGCATCCTCATTTACACGTACATGCACTATTTGATGACCAAGAACAAGGGAGTCGCTACATTCAAAAACTACAATCTATTGTTGGAATTCAAAGTGTGGATTCTGAATTCTTAATAACTCGTTATAAGGAAAGAGGCGCTTTATTACTCTAAGTCCTACTATTTATGTTGTACAAAGTATATCCCCTTGACGATGAAAAATACAAAAAATCCTAAGTGTATTAAACTCTTTTTCGTAAACACTATTTATAATAACCTCGTCAAGGAGGAACATGATTATGAATCATAAACACAAACGACATCGCACAATTTCTCGGATACAGAAAAAATTCAAAAATATTGCAGCCGCTGTTGCTGGAGCCGTTATGCTATCTGGTGCCATGTTGCCAGGACTCCCTGCAGCAACAGTACATGCCTCAGCCGATCCATCTAATGTTGATCCTCCAGCCATTACCGAGCAGGTAAAAGACTCTACTCCTTCGGATACCAACTCGCACCATAGTGATAAAGGATATCCATCAGAACAGGCAGATCAGCAAAATACTAAACACAATAAATCCCAAGATAAAGCCTCTTCTGATAAAGTACCAAGCAACTATAAAGAAGTTTTGGATATTAAAGCCACTGCTTATGCGCCTGGTGCTCATGACAATGATCAATGGGGTGATAAGACCTTCTTAGGCACACAAATACGTCCCGGTGTAGTTGCTGTTGACCCAGATGTTATTCCTTTAGGTTCACGTCTTTACATCCAGCATCCAGATGGACATGGTGAATACGCCGTTGCAGAGGATACTGGTGGAGCAATTAAAGGTAACCGCATTGACATAGCTAAAACATCTGTAGAAAAAGCCCAGGACTTTGGCATGAAAGACGTGAAAGTGTTCATATTAGAGAAAGGTAAAGCTTAGAAATCTTCATAATCCAACAGTATTATAGATTCAAAGGCCCATATCCTCAACTCTGAGGATATGGGCCTTGCTGATTTTCTATTTTCTTCAATACTACTTTATATCCCAAATTCTTTTCACATCTTCTGGAGATGCAATCTCACGTCCCATAGCTTTGGCAAGATTAGCAATACGTTCTACTAAAGCAATATTAGTGGCTAAAACGTCTTTACTATAATAAATATTATCCTCAAGACCTACACGAACATGCCCTCCTAGTGCCATTGCTATCATGGAAAGGTTCACATGCTTTGAGCCAATTACGGAAACACTCCATATTGCATCAGGCGGTAAACTTTCCACTAGGAAGAATAAATTCTTTGCCGTGGCTGGCAAGGAGCCCTTTACACCAAGAACTAAGTTAAACAGCAAAGGACCTTTTATCATACCAGCCTTTTGTAATTGAACAGCATTATGGATCATCGCTACATCAAAAACTTCTATTTCTGGCTTAATGTCCCCCTCTAACATGATAGAAGCCAAATAGTTAATTAAAGCTGGATCGTTGGCATTAATTGTTGTCGGAAAATTTGAAGATCCTGTTGACAGACTGGCAGACTGTGGCTTTAGACTCAAAGATGCTCCCCGTTCCTCAGCACTTTTACCGCCTCTTGCACCAGTAGAAATCTGTCTAGTGATGGGGCAAGCCCTTTCTTCAAGTTGCCGAAGTACTTTTGCAAATATGTCTTTATCAGAAGTCGGAATTCCTTCTTCATCGCGTACATGAATATGAGCTACGGCAGCGCCAGCCTCATAGCAGGCTATAATATCATTGGCAATTTCCTCTGGTGTAACAGGAACATGATGAGTCATTTTCTTGGTTGGCACATTGCCAGTGGGCGCAATTGTAATAATTAGTTTTTCCATCGTAGTCACCTCGCACAGCCTTTCTCAAATTCAGTAAATCCAGCCACCATGCCTTCCATTAATTCATCAGCTTGGTCTTTTGTAATAATAAGTGGTGGTGCTAAAAGGAATTGATCACCATTTTCTCCATCAGCATTCCCATTACCAGGATATACAATCACCCCATGTTTCATCAAGGTAACAGTTAATTTTTCTGCCATACCCATAGAAACAGGGAACGGCTCTCTTGTCACTTTGTCTTTAACAATTTCTACGCCTAACATGAGTCCTTTGCCTCGTACATCTCCGACAAAAGCAAAGTGCAGCAATTTTTCTTTCATTTGTGCCAGCAGGTACTCTCCTATCTTGCGAGAATTTTCCACTATGTTATCCTCTTTTAAAGTCTCCACTACAGCTAAAGCTACGGCCGCTGATAAGGGATTACCACCATAGGTATGCCCATGAACAAATACACCTGTACCTTGTTTAAAAGCACTATATATTTCGTCCTTAACAATCACTCCTCCTAACGGTGAGTATCCTGCACTCATACCTTTTGCTACACAAATCATATCTGGCGTGACGCCCCAATCTTCAATACTGAACATAGAGCCTGTGCGTCCAAAGCCTGCCATAACTTCATCATCGATAAACAAGATATCATGATGATCACAAATCTGTCTAATGATTTTAAAATAATCTTTGTGAGGAACAATAGCACCACAAGCTGCGCCACCTACGGATTCAGCAATAAAAGCGGCAACATTATCTGCTCCTTCCAGCTTAATAGCCCTATCTAAATCCAAGGCACAATCCACCTCACAAGTATCTTGACTTTTACCAAAGGGACAGCGGTAGCAGTAAGCAGGAGCAATGTGAGGAAAGTTCAATAAAAGGGGTGTATATTTCTTCCGCCGTTTATCTCCAGTCATGGATAAGGCACCAATGGTGTTGCCATGAAAACTTTTCCAGCGAGAGATAATTCGATACTTGCCGGATTTTCCATCCCGTTCCATATAGTATTGTCGGGCCATTTTCAACGCTGATTCCGTTGCCTCAGAGCCACCAGAGACCAGATATAATTTATTCAAAGAACCTGGCGCTAAACTCGCCACCAAATCTGCCAATTCCTGAATAGGCTTGGAAGTCCAACGGGATAAATGGCTAAAGGCCACACTCTGTGCTTGCTTTAACATGGCATCAATGATGCGTGGATGAGCATGGCCTAAGTTTGATACGGCTGCCCCTGAGCAGGCATCAATGTACTTATTCCCTGCCTTATCATACAAATAAATTCCCTCACCGCGATCTACTTCAATATATTGCTTGTTTACATTACGATAAAATACATTACTCATCTTTCCTTGCTCCCTTCTTCACCGAAAATAGGAATATGGCCTGTTGGTAAAATCAGCTTTGCATCCGTACAAGAAATTACTTGTTCCACAGTAATGTCCTCGCCAATTTCAAGCAAATATAGTCCATCTGAATGAACTGCAATCACTGCCATGTCTGTAATAATTAAATCTACTTCTTCCTTTGCTGTTAAAGGCATTGTACATTCCTTAACAATTTTGGGCGAGCCATCTTTATTCACATGCTCCATGGCAATAATTACTTTTTTTGCACCTGTAACTAAATCCATGGCACCTCCCATACCTGTGACTTTTTTGCCTGGTACCATCCAATTCGCCAAGTTACCTTTTTGATCTACCTCTAATGCACCGAGTACTGTCGTATCCACATGCCCACCACGAATAATTGCAAAGGACGTGGCACTATCGAAACAACATCCATTTGCTAAGATACTCGCAGGTTTTCCTCCAGCATTGATCAAGTCTTTATCTTCTTTTCCAGACTCTGGTTCTGAGCCAATACCTAGAAAACCATTCTCAGAATGAAGAATAATCGAAACCCCCTGAGGCAGGTAATTTGCAACTAAAGTAGGCAAACCAATACCTAAATTGACAACTTCACCATTTTTAAGTTCTTGAGCAACTCGCCTTGCCACACGAACACGCTTATCGATCTCTGCCATGCTCTATATCTCCTCTGACCAAAAAATCTACAAAAATTCCTGGTGTCATCACTTGATCCGGATCAATAGTTCCTACAGGAACTATTTCTTCCACCTCAGCAATTACTATTTTTGCAGCTGTTGCCATAATCGGATTAAAATTTCTGGCGCAACGGCGATAGACTAAATTCCCGCTAGTGTCGGCCTGATATGCTTTGATAAATGCCACATCAGCGGACAAAGGAAGTTCCAATAGGTAGGTCCTGTCATAAATGGTAATTTCTCGCTTTCCTTGTGCGGCCACTGTTCCCACACCTGTAGGAGTTAAAAATCCCCCCAAACCGGCTCCTGCCGCGCGAATTTGTTCAGCCAGTGTTCCCTGTGGTACTAAAATAACTTCTACTTCGCCTGATTCCATACATTGACTATAAGCTGGGTGTCCTCCTACATAAGAGGTATACACCTTAGCTAATTGCTTATGATCTTGCAATTTTCCAATTCCTTTGCCTACAAAGCCTGTATCATTGGAAATAACCGTTAACCTGCTAACACCTTTTTCAACCAGGGCTTCTACCAATCCTTCTGGTGTTCCTACATTCAGAAAACCGCCAATCATTACTGACATACCTTCTGAAATACTCTCTACTGCCTCTTTAGCTGTACAGATTTTCGCCATACTTTCCCTCCGCTTCCTACCTCTTGCATCTTTTCTGGACTTATCATTGCCCATAGTATATCATCTAATTATAATCGTTAAAAATCATTGGTTTGTATCGTTTCGATCATTTTTAAATATAGATAAAAACGAGGTAATAACATGGAATTACGACAATTACAAATCTTTTATACTGCAGCTCAGACACTTAATTTTACAAAAGCTGGTTTAAAACTAGGTTATGCCCAATCCAACATAACAGGCCAAATTCGTCAACTTGAGGAAGAATTACAAGTAAAATTATTTGAACGTTTGGGTAGAGGAATTCAATTAACTAGTGAGGGACAAAGCTTTTTAAAAAATGCAGAACAAATATTACATTTATGTCAAATAGCAAAAGAAGAATTTTCTCCCCTAGTTTTTCGCGGAACCATCAGTATCGGTGCGGCTGAGACACTTTGTGTTTATCGTCTGCCTAAGATATTAACTGAGTATCGTAAATTATATCCCTTTGTTGAAATCCGAGTTCAAACAGACAGCTGCGAAAATCTTTTCGCTTTAATCAAAGCGAATACTATTGATGTAGCTTTAGTACTCACCGACAAAATAAAATCTCCCGATCTAGTGGCAGAAACCCTTCATAATGAAACATTGACAATTGTAACTAGCCCTCTTCACAAGATGGCAAAACAGCAAAAAGTAATACCCCAGGATTTTTCCGGTGAATGTCTTATCCTTACATCTCCTGGATGTGGATATCGTCCACTGATTCTTTCTTTATTAAAGAAATATAATGTAAAGACAGGATCTATTATGGAATTCTCTAGTGTGGGAGCAATAAAAGAATGTACGATTTGCGGATTAGGAGCTGCCATTTTACCAAAAATTACTGTCAAAGATGAATTGGAGCGTGGAAGACTAGTTGAAATAGATTGGAATGGCCCCCACTTGGATGTCAAAACTCAATTAATCTATCATCATGAAAAGTGGATAACGCCTGCATTACGAGCATTTTTAGAACTATGTAATTCCATAACATAATAGCAAGAGACTGAAATCAACTCTTATCTTGATTTCAGTCTCTTGCTTGTACATATACTATTAGGTTAACGAAATTCTTGAATTGCCTTTTTCCTATATTCATCGACTTCCTGGGTTAAAATATAATTATTTTTCTTTACAAGGGTCAGATATTCTGTCATCACTGTAGTAAAGCTACCACTACCATCCCATGTAGAGCTCAAATATGTTTTTTTAGCTGCTGGAACCATTTGCTTATCTTCATATTGGAACAAGGGTGTATTATTCGTTCCATATAGTGCAAAAACAAGATACCTTTTGAGTAACAGCTTCACATCTTCTGCTTTAGAAGATTCGTTATACGTCTTCAAAAACTGCTCCTGACTTATGGCTCGCTTAACGATTTCCTCCCATCCTATCATAAGGCCAGCATCTTTAGCCGGAGTTTTATCCGACTCTACTGCCATAATATCGATATAAGCAGCAATGTCTGGCGTTACATTAGAACGATACTGCTTATACTGAGAATAATCGAGCACGGGAAAATAAAAACCTTCTGCTGTTTCAATTTTAAAACCATTGTTCTTTGTTTCCAGCAATATTTTTTTTATATCCTTATCTTGAATCCCGTTTAAATAAACATCCGTTAGATCTCCCTTGAAATCTTTTGCCAATCTTTTTTGGATAGCATCCTCTTCGTATGTGCCTTGCATCTTAGATAATACATTTTTTTGCTTATTTTCAAGGGAAATCAGCATAGTGGATGCGCTTTGTGGAGTAACAGCAGACATTTTTTGACTAATAAATTGCAATGCTTCCCCTAGTTCACTATTATCCTTTTGCAGTAATGCATTAAATTCATCCATAATGGCCTTATCCTTATTAATACGATTTTCCTCCACTACTTGATTACTTGTTTCGTTCAGCTTTTTCCCAGAATCAGTGCAGCCACTTAAGGATATAAACAACATTAGCATTATAATACTAACAACAATGTTCTTCTTAAATGAATTTGTCATGGTAGTCACCTCTGCCTTTCAAGCTTGTTATCATAAATTTTAACGCCTGCCTACTTAAAATGCAACTTCATTAAAATGGTATTTGAAAAGTGAGGTCATGCTTAACTGATAACGCAGTTAAGCATGACCTCACTTTTCTTTTAAATTTAATTGATACTAATAAAAGCTTCAACTAATTCTGGATCAAATTGAGTTCCTGCATGTTTTTGCAATTCCTCAATAGCTGTACCATGACTCATAGCCATTCTATATGGCCGGTCACTTGTCATCGCATCATAACTATCTACAATTGCCAAAAGACGACATTCAAAAGGAATATCAGCACCTTGTAATTTAAGAGGATATCCTTCACCATTCCACCATTCATGATGCCTCAAAATCCAATCAGCAATTGGCAATAGATCCGCTGCTGCACGAGCAATACGATAACCGATTTCACAGTGTCTTTGCATCTCTTCTTTTTCTATTTCCGTTAATGATCCTGGTTTTTTAAGAATTTCATCTGCAATACCAATTTTCCCAATATCATGAAATTTTGCAAACAAGCGTAGATCTGACATAGATGATTCCGCCACACCAGCTGCTTTTGCTAATGCAACAACCAATCTTTGTATGCGTTCACCATGACTCCCCGTAATATGATCCCGAGCAGCAAGCATTTCCTTAACGCTTTGAATCATAGATCGATTGTTATTAGTATGATGAAATAATTTTTCCCTATACATTTTGTTTTCCGCTTCTAAAATGAGTCCTTCCATGGATTTGTCAATCTCTTTTGAATATGCATATCCAATAGACATCTGCAGATTTACTAAAGAAGGATTGTTAATCTCATTATCTTTCTGTACATTATCATGAATCCTTTGATAATAAGTTTCTAAATCTTCTGGAGAAGCATCCTGCATTATAACAATATATTCATCTCCTCCAGTACGGAAAATAGAAGTATCTTGCGGAAAAGAGGCTTGCAAGACCTGAGCTGCTCTAACGATCATAAGATCTCCTTGAGAATGACCAATGGTATCATTTACGAATTTTAACCCATCAATATCAATCACATATGTTGCGACTTCTACATCTTTACTATCCCCTAATCTTACTAACTCCATTTCAAAAAAGGTACGGTTATAAAGTCCGGTTAAAATATCATGGTAGCTAAGATATTCTAAATGACTCTGAACCTCTTCACTTTCCTGCAAATATTTTTTGGCTAACTGATGTTCTTCGTTATAATACTTTAATATTACAGTAAATAACAAGGAATTCGTAACAATAGAAGTGATCAGGGCAATAGAGACATCAATATATTTTACCGTAACAGTCGGGTAACCTGTTACCAAATAGGGATGTACATATTCTATAATCACAAGTACTAAGGCCATAAGTGTTAATATAGCAGTAAGTATGAACCTTTTATAGCCTTTCAATAATATGACTCCCATTGGTGAGAAGAGCATCATATAAAATGGAACACGACCCTCAGTTCCGCCACTTGCAAACCAAACACAAGGCATAACAGCAGCAGCCAAGAAAAGCGATAAACAAATACACAAATCATATTTCTTTTTAACTATAGACAAATAATAAACTCCCGCTAAAACAAGACCAATCGTTATGCATGCTGTGATTGAGAAGTGGTTTAATCCAAGCAACCAACTGATCATAACGCTCCAAAAGGATATGAAAACACCAAAGAGAAGAATCACATTCAAGATGCGATGCTGCATAGAAAACTGTGATTTATCACCGATTAATTGACACGATTTCAAAGAAACATCCCTCATTTTGACTAATGCTGTAACTTTTTGAATCTATTTGGAAAATTTTATCTTAATTTCCATTATATCTTTTTCATTCCTAATTTGGCAACAAATACTTGTCCTACTCTGATCCTTCATAGAAGAAACCTCATCGACCTAGGTTCTAGGTCGATGAGGTTTCTTCTATTACAACTTCTCGCAATCTACCTAGAATTTTTTATCCCTTATGCCTTTTTTGCCATGCAAAAGTATCTCCTATAGACGTCTCAATTTTCGTGAACATTTCTGTCCTAGAAAGTGAAAATATGAATAAAGCCGCCCAAATAAAACAGAAGGAAATAAAATGAACTTCTGTAAATGGTTCATGGTATAAGAAAACACCTAACATTAGTGCAATTGTAGGCGATAAATATTGAATAAACCCCAACGTTATCAAGGAAAGCTGATTTGCCCCCTTCGCAAACAGCAATAAAGGGATAGCCGTTATAATACCACTCCCAACCAAAAAAATAGAAGTAGCTGACAATCCGCCAAAGCTTCCAGCACCATGAAAATCTAAATACAGTATGTATAAAATAGCAATTGGTGTCATGATGAAAGTCTCTAATGTAATGCTTGTAATCGGTGTGATGTTTGCTACTTTTTTGCATAACCCATAAAACCCAAAAGAAATGGCTAGTAGCAAAGCGACCCAAGGTACACTTCCAAAACCCATTGTCATATAAAGCACACCACTCCCTGCTAATAACACTGATATTAACTGCCAAAAGGATAGCCGCTCTTTTAAGATAAAGACTCCTAATAATACACTGAAAAGAGGGTTAATATAATAACCTAGACTTGTCTCAATTACTCGATTATTGTTAACTGCCCAAATATAAATAAACCAATTGATACTAATAAAAACAGATCCCATTACTAGACCAATTAATTTTTTAGGCTCATGAACCAATTGATTCATTTCTTCATAAAGCTGTTTCTTGCGATTGGCAATAATCACAATGCCCACCATGAAAAGAAAGGACCAAAGAATGCGGTGAGATAAAATTTCGTGGGCTGGCACTTGAGAAACAAATTTCCAATATACTGGCAATATTCCCCATAAGGAATATGCACCAATTGCTGAAATAATCCCTGTCTTAATATTTTTCCCTTGTTCCATTATAATTACCTCAATTTCAATTTGCTTTACTTCATTTTTAGTATAATCCTTATTCCGATTATACAGTTACTTATTCTCTCAAACCAAAGACTTATTTACAATTCTCTAACCTACCTCTACTATCTTGCAAGTATTAATTCTACTATAAGATTACTTTCTGGTAAGCATCCTACCAAAAAGTGCGTTCTTGCCATACTCTTGGATTTACTATACACTAAATTCAAATAAATGGAATCGTCTGGTTTGATTTTCTTAAAACAAAAACACAGACGGTACAATGAGGAGGAACTAATGAAAGTCGTCGCAATTAATGGAAGTCCAAACAGTAAAGGTAATACCTATTATTCCCTAGAACAAGTGGGGGAAGCGTTAATAGCAGAAGGAATTGAGTTTGAAATTATCCACATTGGTAATAAGATCATCAGAGGCTGCTTGGCCTGTGGAGGCTGTGCTAAAAACCAGAACGAACGCTGTGTTATCCCAAATGATGAAGTCAATGACTGTATTCAGAAAATCAAGGAAGCAGACGGCATCCTACTAGGATCCCCTGTGCATTTTTCTGGCATTGCTGGCACAATGAAATCCTTTCTAGACCGTGCTTTTTATGTAACAAGCGTAAATGGTGGACTACTTAGACACAAAGTTGGAGCATCTGTAGTGGCAGTCCGACGTTCCGGCGGCGTGGCAACCTTCGATGCTCTAAACCACTATATCAATTACGCCGAAATGATTATGCCTGCTTCTAACTACTGGAATGTAATCCATGGTAGGGCACCAGCGGAAGTCAAAGAGGACAATGAGGGACAGCAAATTCTCCGAGTTCTAGGCAAGAACATGGCTTGGCTTATGAAAGCATTGGCCGCTGGAAAAACACAGGTACCAGCCATTCCCAAAGAAGATAAGGTATTCACAAATTTCATACGATAATAAAATCGAAGGCTCCTGCAAACTTGATTTGCAGGAGCTTATCCATTATAAAAATGACTTGGCTCAGATGAATTGTCTAACTTATCTGATCCTCCCACCTATCTTTTTGCCAGTGCAAGTTTGATACCGAATGTAATGAGCATTAACCCTGTCACTCTCTGAAAATTAACCTGAAATGACGGCCTTCTAAACCAAGTGCGGATATGGTCAAATGCATACGACAAAAACAAAAACCAAAATGTAACAACCAACACAGCAGTAAATCCTAAAATAATCAATTGGAGGAAAGGATTTTCTCCAGGAGTAACAAATTGGGGTAAAAGAGTTAAATAAAAAATAGAAGCTTTAGGATTCAATACATTGGTAAGCACTCCCTGACCGAAGTACTCTTTATTATCTTTTGTAGTAACGGATAAGTCTTGCTCCCCCAAATCATCTGATGATCTTTCTGTTTGATTCGCCTTCAAAAAAGTAGTAATTCCAATATAGAATAGGTATATGGCGCCCACAAACTTAATTGCATTAAATAACGCTGCTGATTGAGCAATAATAGCTGATAATCCTAGGACTACAGCTGTCGTATGGACGATCAATCCAGAGCCAATTCCCAGTGCGGTAGCCTGCCCCCCTTTTTTGCCTGCGACCAACGTGTTTTTGGTAACTATTGCAAAATCGGCACCAGGCAGTATAGCCATTGCCAAAGCCGTTAATAAAAAATAAAAATAATTTTCCATTGCAGAAATCCTCCCTTTACACATATTGCAATAAGTGTATTTACTTTAATACTTATGTGTAACAATGTCAATAGAAAATACCTTTAGCGGACTTTAAGAATAATCAACAAAAAATAGGCAAAAAAACATATACGCTGTTTTTTTGCCTATTTTTTATCTTCAGATAGAATTATTGTTCTGTTTACTATGTAAGTATATAAATTTATAATGTTTTCTCACCAGGCTGCCAGTCAATTGGACATAATCCACCTGTTTGAAAAGCTTTCAATACTCGTAATATTTCATCTACACTACGCCCTACATTTAAATCACTAACGATTTGATAGCGAATTACGCCTTCTGGATCAATGATAAAAAGCCCCCGTAAAGAAACACCTTTCTCTTCAATTAAAACACCATAATCTCTAGAAACTTGTTTGGTAATATCAGAAGCCAGTGGATAGTTAAGATCGCCTAAACCACCTTCTTCTTTCGAAGCTCTAATCCAAGCACGGTGAGAATATACACTATCAGTACTAACACCAAGTATCTCTGCACCAATTTTTTTAAATTGACTCAACTTGGAGTTAAAACCCTTTATTTCCGTTGGGCAAACAAAAGTAAAATCTAAGGGATAAAAGAAAAGGACAAGCCATTTACCTTCATAATCTTCGAGTTTAACAACATGCTCTAGTGTTTCTATATCCTCAGTAGTAGACATAGTAAAATCCGGGGCTTTTTGTCCAACTTTGGCTGACATATAACCACTCCTTTTATTTTGATAATCGTTATTAGTTAAATAATATTATTAATAGTATCATTTGTCAATAGTTTTTATTAATTCAAATTCCATTTTTATGTTACCTTTTGATAAAACAATAAGAAAACAAAATTCTATTATTCTCTTCTTTTATTCGTCAGTTAACGGCAAAGGCAAGATAGTATCGCTGTCACTTTGTTCAACTTTTTGACCAAAATCAACTGTGCCAAATCCTCTAGTTGGAAAGGCGCAATTCTCTGGAGCTATTTTGCATCTATCAGTACGAGCAAATCCCATACCTGCAGTACTGCAATCCAGATTAATATTAACCTTTTGCGCAACTTCCTCCTGTTTACCAAAGTCTATATTGCCAAATCCTCTAAATGGTAAGCCGCAACTCTCTGAAGCGATATTACTATTTCCTGTACGGGCAAAACCTTTCCCCGCTGTACTGCAATCTAGAATATTTTCCTCATTATTTTTTGTGATCATCTTTAATAATCCTCCTTTTTTTTAGTAAATCATTTTATGAGCAAACGTTCTTCATATTTATCGAATTCTCACTGAAATCGATATTCTAGGCAAAGTTACTACGTTTTATTTTGTATGCTCTCCTTTCTCTGCTAAATATATTCAACACATTTCAACTTATTCCTTCTTAATTTTTAAATTTTATTAATTTTATTTTTTAATTAATAATTATTATCTTTTTCTGCTTTCAATAATAGGATTTATACATAGTTAGTAAATTCTTTGGAGATAAAGAAAATCTATTAATTTCGCAAAAAAAAAGGCCGCTAGTGAACTCATTCTCCACAGCACCCCAATACTATATTCTTTCAGATACATCTGCTAATATTCATGATTGTTTATCAAAAGAGATTATCAAATCAATTATTTCTGGACAATTGCCAATTCGTATCGGTGGCCCCCATGTGCCATATCCACATGAAACAATTACCTGATAATTGTCCTTCCTCAAATACCCCCAATCCACTTCAAACATTCTCTGGGTTATATAGTTATTGGGGAAAAACTGCCCATGATGGGTATGGCCTGATAACTGAAGATCAACGCCATTAAGCTGTCCTGCAGTCAACTTAAATGGCTGATGATCTAATAAAATGATTGGCAAATTTGTATCAATCCCTTTCATGATCGCAGATAACTCTAACCGTTTTTGACCAGTTATTTTGACTGCTGTAGGATCATCTCGCCCAACAATATAAAACTGATTATTTACTAACCGGTATTCATCACGTAATACGTTGATGCCAGACTGCTGCAAATGTTCTATAGCAAGTTGACTATCACTGCCAAGATATTCATGATTTCCCATTACTGCAAATACACCGTATTGAGGATTTAATTTTTTTAAACCCTCAGACATCTTTTCTTTTATAAAACGTTGCACATCCTCATCAATCGTATCTCCTACTAAAAAAACAATATCAGGATTAAGCTCGTTAATTTTATGGACCATCGCCGCAAGGCGAGAATTATCAACGATTACACCAAGATGTATATCCGATACCATGACTGCATGAATTTTCGGTAAACCAACTACTGTTTTTGGGATAATCAAATTATAATGACGTATACGCGGGTTACAAGCGTTCCATGTACCATAAATCAACAGTAGTGCTACAAAACAGATAACACTAAACCCCAAGCCGATAGATGGCTCTTTGATAATCTCATTCCCAGGCAGTAGTAATTTATTCAAAATACCTAGGAAATCAATGATTATCCAAAGAAGAAAAAAATAGTAACTAGCTGCCAGCCAATAATCCCCAACAATAATCAGCATATCATTGAAAAATCCTGGAATTTTATTTCTACCTATTCTACCTACTAATTTTGTTATAGCCAGCAGTATAAACCCGCACCAGTAGATTAAGGTATAAGGTTCAATAATATTGCGAAAGGCTTGTAAAAATCGTAAGCCTATATAATAGTTTCCAACAGCATAAATCAAGAGAAAAACACCTATTATACGAAAAAAAGAATTCATCGAATAATCCTATTCCTTCCTTTTCATCCTTCTACTTTACGAGTGTTCTAATCATCATTAATAAATAGTCCTTCAACATGTAATAGTGAATGCTAACACTCTAATCTACTAAGATATTAGCATAACATCTATAAGATTTACCTTTTTAGCAAGTCGCTCTATAACTCCTCTCTTATTCAATTGGCAATTATAGAGCGATTAAGATTCAGATGGAGTTAAAAAACCACCTGAATCTTAATCTTCTTTATTATTCAAATTTAGAAAATCTTGACCTCTGAGAAGAATTCCAGCCTAAATATTCATCAACACTATATCGGCCTGGACCAACAAAAAATGCTGCAAAGAAACTGAACCCATCTTCTAATGACTGAGAGGCCTTTGCTAAGCCTTTGTCACTTAACATTTGGGTGGAAAAAGCTACTAACATGTTACTGACTAATAATAAACACATAGGACGATACAAGAATCCAATCGCAAAAAAGAATCCTCCGAAAAATTCTGCAAACCCAGACATAAATCCCCAAAAGGCTGGAGCAAATGTAATACCAAATACCTCCATAGACTTACCAAGAGCAGCCCACTTCTCAACACCGCCAATAATCTTGGGATATCCGTGCCACATGAACATACCACCTAACCCCAAACGAAATAGTAATAATCCAAAATCAATATAAGAAAAGCTCCACTGATTTAGCCAAGTCATAAGTTTTTTCATTTCAACATCTCCTTTCCATCAATTGGTTCGTGACCTCTAAAACATAGAAAGTCTCTTATTCCTTTTATTTGACATAATAATACAGATTCCTGCAATAGTCTACCATTAAACTATTTTATCTATAGAAGCTCCATTGAGTGAACGTCTGTTGTAATAATAGACGTTAATTTCAATCATCTAGTATTACAGTAAACATAAATGAATTATGTCTTGACTCAGTTATAGGAATTCACTTATAATATCTATAGAATCAATAGACAATAGTAAGAGGTGTTTATAAAATGAATAACATTCCAGAATTATTTTGGCAGGCAACATTGAATGAAATCAAACAAGGATATCTTTATAATCAAAGTAGTGATGAATTCCTTTGCCTCATTTGCGGTGAAGGTTTCACGAATGGTATTATTTACCCTGAAAATAATACTTTATATGAAGCAAAAAAGTATATCGAAATTCATATTGCCAAATGTCACCACTCACCCTTTCATGTTTTGCTTAATCTGGATAAAAAATTAACTGGATTAACAGATCATCAAAGAACAATTCTTGAACTTTTCTATGAAGGCCATAGTGATAATGATGTAGCAAAATCCCTTAGTACAGGCAGCACATCAACCATCCGCAACCATCGATTCTCTTTAAGAGAAAAGCAAAAGCAAGCTAAAGTATTTTTAGCAATTATCGAATTACTTGGAGAGCAAATACCTAAAAAACATACCTTTATTGATATTCCACGTACCGCAAAACAGGTAGATGAGCGCTTTGCCATTACGGAACAAGAAAATGAAAAGATTTTAAGCACATACTTCAAACAAGGCCCTAAGGGTCCTCTTGATTCCTTCCCTCTGAAAGAGAAAAAAAGGGTTGCCATCTTACAGCATATTCTAAAGAATTTTGATGCCAATAAGAACTACACCGAGAGAGAAGTAAACGCTATACTAAAGCCAATTTATGAAGATTATGTGCTCTTACGTCGACTTCTAATCGAATATGGCTTTATGGCACGTGTGCAGGATGGTAGTTCTTACTGGGTTACTCTTTAACGAGCTAGATTGTAAAAGAAAAAGGAGCTGTTTCTCTTGGATAGAAAAAAAGAACTTAAACTAACATACAAACAAACTCCCCTTCCTATGGGAGTGTACCAAATCAAGAATAATATAAATGGTAAAATACTCATCGGTAGTAGTATGAATTTGCCTGGGATCTTTAATAGACACCGTTTTCAGCTGAATGCAACTGTTCATTCTATCAAGGAATTGCAAGAAGACTGGCACCAACATGGTTCTGATGCTTTTACTTGTGATGTTCTTGAAATAATTAAGTCAGAAGACATTCTGAAAGAAGATTGGCCTAAGGCAATTTTAGCTTTAGAAGAAAAGTGGTTATCCAATCTACAGCCTTATGGTGAAAAAGGGTATAACCAACTAAAAACCATACGAAAGTAATATTTTAGAATGTCCAATTCTTAGCTATAATATAGAATTTTGAATAAGTTTTTTTTAAGTTTTAAAACCTTGAACACTAGGCAATCATTATTGTCATTAGTAAACTCCCTTTCTGCTTATAGACCTATGAGCAGAAAGGGAGTTTTTTTTACGTAGCAGATAATCTTAATTTTATTTTTTTAATAAAATGGTAAATACTATATAATAGAGACATGCACCAGATCAATAGAAAAGGAAGTGACAATATGAATTATTGGCTTGCGAAAACCGAACCAGAGAGTTTTAGCTACGCTGATCTTGAGAGATTGGGGCAGGATCGCTGGAATGGTGTGAAAAATTTTGCAGCACTCAAACACATGAAAAGTATGCAAATAGGTGATCTCATCTTTATTTACCACACTGGCAAGGAAAAAGCGATTGTCGGAGTGGCCGAAGTAATAATTCAGGCTTATCCTGATCCTAATGAAACAGATCAACGCTTCATCGTAGTCGATGTTGTACCTCGCTACCGACTCGATAGACCTGTAACGCTAAAAGAAATTAAAGCGAATCCCCTCTTCCAAGAATGGGAATTAGTACGCCAATCCCGTCTATCCGTCATGCCTGTAACAGAAGAATACTGGAAATTCATACATACCAGTGCTAAACAAACTGCACTATAGCAAGTCATTGCGAGGGACGGAGCAATCTCAGGAGTATCTAGAACTTAAACTTCTGAGGCTAGAATAAAAAATGCTACATACATTCCAAAAACCTTATACTTTCTAACATAAAAATTAAAAGCTAACGGAAAAAATCCGCTAGCCCTAAAAAGAGCCCGTAATGATCTACGCTACAGCCAATACCGATCATTACATACCTATACGCAATCTTTCGACTACCCACAAGCATTACACAACCGATACT
>JARBUM010000130.1 GCA_029239675.1 Pelosinus sp.
GAAATGCATTTACTCTTTCCGTGATCTTTTCCATAACCTTTACTTTAAGTGTGCTATTGTTTTTAGATCCTATTTTGATCATGCTAGGCGCTGAACCAGCGGTACTGCCTTATGCCAGAGATTTCACAAAAGTCATTGTGCTGGGTAGTGTCTTTATGTACGTTGGTTTTGGTCTAAATAATATAGTGCGCGCCGAGGGGAATCCTAAAATGGCCATGTCAACCACTCTCATTTCTGCAGGTCTAAATATTTTGCTAAACCCCTTATTTATTTTTACCTTTAACTTAGGAATTAGTGGCTCGGCCTTGGCAACCGTGGTATCCCAAGGGGTATCAGCAGTGTGGATATTGGTCTACTTCCTAAGAGGGAAAAGTCTATTAAAGCTACGGAATAAGAATTTCATTCTAGACAAAAAGATTGTTGTCAGTATTTTTAAGATTGGGATGTCACCATTTCTCATGCAAATTGCTTCTAGCATGACTACTGTTTTGTTTAATTTCACCCTATTACGATACGGTGGTGAGTTAGCAGTAGCTTCCATTGGAATTATCAACCGAATGGGTATGTTGATGCTAATGCCCATATTTGGAATCAGCCAAGGACTTCAACCTATTATTGGCTATAACTATGGAGCTGGAAATTACTCTCGAGTAATGAAAGCATTAAAAATAGCCATATATGCTGCTACCCTATTTTCAACAGTAGGATTTATAGTGATTCAAATTTTTGATAAAGAGATTATTATGTTGTTTAATGATAATCCTGAACTAATTTTCCTTGGATCTGAGGCTATGAGAATTAACCTTTGCATGCTTCCTGTAATTGGTTTTCAAATTATTGGCGCCAACTATTTTCAAGCAGTAGGAAAAGCTGGCTATGCTATCGTCCTCAGTATGTCGAGGCAGTTGATTCTATTAATCCCTTTATTGTTACTATTGCCGGCTATGTTCGGTTTAAGTGGAGTTTGGCTAGCAAGTCCGATAGCAGATTTTTCTGCAGCTTTATTAACGGGGTTATTCTTGTTTTGGGAACTCCGTAAATTGAGTCAGATGCAGCTTAGAAATACCGGAGGTATACATAAAAATGAGCCATGATAATGGATAAGATCATAAAGGGGAAGGCAACGATCATAAATTGGCGGAATGAGATTGGATAACCATTTTTTTCAGCAATGCCAGCGACGATTACATTGGCAGATGCTCCGATTAAGGTACCGTTGCCTCCCAGGCAAGCACCGAGGGCTAGTGACCACCAAACAGGATCCATATTCCCCCCAGAAATGGCATTCATTTCATGTAACATTGGAATCATAGTAGCGACAAAGGGGATATTATCAATAAAAGCAGAGGCTATAGCAGAGAGCCAGATGACTAAATAAGCAGTTAAATCAAGCTGTCCGCCTGTTAAATGGATAGCCCATTCAGCCAGGGCCTTAATGACGCCCGTGGATTTTAGCCCCCCCACGAGCATAAATAAACCAGCAAAGAAAAATACAGTAGGCCATTCCACATGAAGTAAGATCTCTTCAGGCTCTTCCCTACTGATAAGCATCAATAACATAGCTCCAGACATAGCAATAGTAGCAGATTCAAGATGTAAGTTACCATGGAGCATAAAACCAAGTAAGGTTAAAGCTAGCACGGACAAAGATTGTTTTAACAACAACCAATCTTTAATTTGCTCTATGGGAGATAAGGTTAATACCTGTAGGCGATTTTCTTCTTCTACTTGTAATTCTTTGCGATACAATAAGAGCAAAAGACCAATGGTAACCAGTAAGATGAGCGTGGCAATCGGAGCTAGATGGATAATGAAATCCATGAAGGTAAGATGAGTGGCGCTCCCAATCATAATATTAGGGGGATCGCCAATTAACGTGGCAGTACCGCCAATGTTGCAAGTGAGTATTTCTGTAATAAGAAAAGGCATAGGATTTATATTTAGGCGTTCAGTTAAGGTGAGGGTAACAGGAACGATTAGTAATACAGTGGTGACATTATCTAGTAGTGCCGAAGCAATTGCGGTAATCATAGATAATAATGCTAGCAAGGATAGGGGATAGCCCTTGGTTACTTTTACCGCCCAGATGGCAACGGCCTCGAAAATGCCGCTGCGGCGTGTGATGGATACTAGAATCATCATCCCAATTAATAAACCGATGGTATTAAAATCAATATCATCTTTAATAGCTACTTCCTGGCTCAAAAAACCGATTAGTATCATAACGAGGCCACCAGTCATGGCAATAACCGTACGATTGAACTTTTCCCAGATGATCATGGCGTAAACTAGGATGAAAATAATAATTGCACCATAGAATGGAAATTGGTTAGTCATAAAAAATTCCTCCTTTTAGTTAAGACGACGTTTAGAGAATATAGCAATACTATTAATAACATAAGGTCGGGACTCATAGTATATCCTCCTTGAGTTAAAAATAAATATGGAGAAGTCTTGGTGCAGACTCCTCCATAAAAAAACGAAATATAATATTATTATTGCTAAATTTATTGACTATAGTATACGATACAAAATAATGAGAAGTCAAATATTACAAAACAAAAATAATATTTCTTCTAAAGTTGGGTTATTTCTATATTAATGAAAGCATAAATTGATTATTTGCTGGAAAACAATTATAATTTAGATGCAATCCAATATTTGTGAGCATTATGGTAAAGCTATTGCTTTTTTATAGCTTGAAAGGCAGTGACCTACATGAAAATAAATAATTTAGGAGCTACTCAACTACCCTCCCTTGTGGAACGGGATACTGGTAGCAAGGCAGAAAAAAACTTAAATCATTTTTCCTCAGATTTACTCAAGAACCAAGAGGGACAATCTCGTGAGAGGTTAAATTCCTTATTAGCCCAGATTGACAAATATGGTAAGCGCCTAGGTGAGGTGCCGACTTATGCTGAACTAAAAAAATATCGTGAAGTGATAAGACAATTTGTTGGCGAAGCTGTAGGCCGCATGTATACGTTGCAATCTCAGCACGGTTGGGATCGCCATGGCAGGCAGAAAGTATATACGATCATAAAAAAAGTGGACGCTACGTTAGATAGTCTGACGGAAGATGTACGAGTAGGAGAAGAGCGTCAATTGGATATTTTAGCTAAACAAGATGCTATTCGTGGCATGCTAGTCGACTTGTATATGTAGAGGTGTGAGGCATGAAGTGGACGGATATCATTGGGCATAAAGATCAAGTAGCCATGTTGTGCCATATGGAAAGTAGTGAACGTATGCCTCATTCTGTTCTGTTTGCTGGACCTAAGGGTGTTGGTAAGAGTATGGTGGCAAAGGTATTGGGTGCAGCCTTATTATGTAGTAATCAGAAAGACCGTCCTTGTGGTGTTTGCCATTCTTGTCAGCAGATGTCTTATGGTAGCCATCCTGATTTTTTGTTCATTGCTCCTGACGGGGCGAATATTAAAATTGAGCAAATTCGAACTTTGCAACAGGAAGTGTCAATGGCACCCTTTATTAGTCAGCGTCGGGTGTGTATTATCGATGGTGCTGAGCTTATGACGACCCAAGCTGCTAATAGTCTGCTAAAAGTACTAGAAGACCCTCCGGGGGAAATCGTATTTATTTTAATCGCAGCCAATCGCCAAATGTTGCTTCCCACCATTATTTCTCGATGTATGATTATTTCCTTTCAGACTTTGGATGACCATGTGTTAGCTCAGGCTCTAATGGCTAAAGGACATCTGCCACAACCTTCTGAAGTAGCAGCTCGTCTTAGTGGCGGTCGTCTGGGGATTGCTCTTGCTATGCTGGAACCTGAGGGACTTGCCCTGCGTAACCAAGCATTAGAAATTATGGAAAATGTAATGGAAGCTAAGATGGAGATACTATGGCACAGGGCAGCTTTATTAGAGAAGATGGAACGTGATGAGATATTGCAAATTATAAAATATATAACCTATATCTTGCGTGACATACTATTGCTTGTTACTGGGCAGGGCAGGCAATTATTGTTTAATATAGATATTGTAGAAGACTTGGGTGAATTGGCAGATAAGTGGAATGAAAAGCAACTAGTAAGAGCCATTAAGGCAGTGGAGGCAGCTAGAAGAGCCTTACAAGCCAATGCAAATACAAGACTTACGAGTGAAGCTTTACTAATAAAAATAGTTGATTTGGCAAAGGAGGTTTGAAAGTGGAAACAGTAGTAGGAGTACGTTTTAAAAAAGCTGGAAAAGTATATTATTTTGCACCTGGCGAAATTGTTCTGGTAGCAGGAGACTTTGTAATTGTGGAAACTGCCAGAGGTTTAGAATATGGAGAAGTTGTTATTGGACCACGTGAGGTGGGAGAGGATGCCATTGTGGCACCACTGAAAACCGTACAGCGTAAAGCCACTGCCGAAGATGGTGCTAAAGTGGAAGAAAATAGAGCTAAAGAAAAAGAAGCCTTCTCCACTTGTGAACAAAAAATAAAAGTTCATAATTTAAATATGAAACTAGTGGATGTAGAATATACATTTGATGTTAATAAAATCATTTTCTATTTTACGGCAGAGGGACGTATTGATTTTCGTGATCTAGTGAAAGATTTGGCAGCCGTATTTCGTACTCGCATTGAACTTAGACAAATTGGTGTTCGTGATGAGGCCAAAATGATGGGTGGTGTTGGTTGCTGCGGCAGACCGTTATGTTGTTCTACTTTTCTAGGAGATTTTGAACCGGTGTCTATTAGAATGGCTAAGGATCAAAAACTTTCTTTAAATCCCACGAAAATCTCTGGGATATGCGGGAGACTAATGTGTTGTTTAAAATATGAAAATGACTCCTATGCCCCTTGTTGCAAGAAAATTCCTGCTCCAGCAGTAGGGCGTGAAGTCATTACTGTGGATGGAGAAGGTAAAGTCACATCGGTAAATCAAGGGAAGAAGAACGCAACCGTTTTGCTTACAAATGGTAATAGTATTGTCATACCATGGGAAGAGGTAGTGGAAAAGGATAACAATGGATAACCAAGTCGTAATAGACTCGAAGGAACGTGTGGATGATCTGCTGATTGGGCAGCTTAAAGTGATCCAGCATGAAAAAGAGTTTTGTTTTTCCTTAGATGCTATATTGTTATCTCATTTTGTCACTGTAAAGCCAGGTATAAAGGCCGTAGATTTGGGAACAGGAACAGGTGTGATTGCTCTTCTTTTAGCGGCAAGAGGTGCTGAACATGTGACTGGCTTAGAATTAAGTCAGACGATGGCGGATATGGCAACTCGCAGTGTGTTCTTAAATCAGTTAGATGGGAAAGTAAAGATTATACAGGGAGACTTGTGTAATATAAAAGATATATTGTCCTCAGAGGGGTATGATTTGGTGGTATCCAATCCTCCTTACCGTCCAGTAGGCGGTGGTTATATCAGTCCTAATGATAATGTGGCTAGGGCGAAACATGAAGTGACAGCTACCCTGCAGGATGTAGTCAACGCTGCTCGTTATTTATTAAAATATCGTCGAGGGCGCTTTGCCATGGTTCACTTACCTGAACGTATGGCTGAGATTTTAACGGCTATGACGCAAGCTGGTATTGAACCAAAGGTATTGCAGTTAGTATATAGTAGCTTGGATAAAAAACCTGTCATGTTATTGGTAGAAGGCGTGAAAGGGGCAAAACCAGGTCTTGAAGTTTTACCTCCTCTTGTGATATATAAGCCTGATGGCAGTTATAGCAATGAAATTATGCAGTACTATAAAGAGTATAGATGATGAAGCAGAGCGATTTAACCGCAGAGGCGCAGAGTGCGCTGAGGATATTTTCTAACAAGGTCTTTTTTCTCTGTGTTCTCTGCTTCTCTGCGGTTAAAAGAATACGTGGCTCTCTCTCTGATAAGTTTTAGGAACAATATAATGAAACACAAAGGTCACAAAGATGCACGAAGGACACAAAGAATTTTATTGCCATTTCTCTTTGTGTCCTTCGTGTCCGCGTTAGCGGTTTTGTGTCTTTGTGTTTCGATTTTTTTAAATTAGTGGTATTAATGCCTCACAAAAGGAAGTGAATTTATTTGCTAGAGAAACCTGGTACATTATATTTGTGCGCAACGCCTATTGGCAATTTGGAAGATATGACGTATCGTGCAGTACGAGTACTTAGTGAAGTAGAATTGATTGCAGCGGAGGACACCCGTCATACTCGAAAGTTGTTAAGTCATTTTGACATTCACACTCGTCTGATTAGCTATCATGAACATAACAAAGTGGCAAGAGGGCCTGAAATTATTGAAAAATTAGTAGCAGGGCAAGACATAGCGGTAGTAAGTGATGCGGGTTTGCCGGGAATTTCTGATCCGGGATCTGATTTGGTGGCATTGGCGGTAGAGGCTGGTATTCGAGTAGTACCTTTACCTGGAGCAAATGCTGCATTATCCGCCCTTGTCTCTTCAGGATTGGATACAACAGTATTTACTTTTGTTGGCTTTTTGCCGAAAAACAAGAAAAAGCGTCGCGAATTATTAGCTAGTTTTTCAACTGCGCCTTATACTATTGTATTGTATGAATCTCCCCATCGTATCAAACAAACGTTAGGGGAGCTGATTGGAGCCTTTGGGAACCGCCCTGCGGTAGCAGCTAGGGAGTTAACTAAGAAATTTGAAGAGTTCATTCGTGGCACCTTAGAAAGTTTAAGCACCCATTTTGCTGAGAATGATCCTAGAGGGGAGTTTACTCTCATTGTAGAGGGGCATAAGGTGGATCAAAAC
>JARBUM010000031.1 GCA_029239675.1 Pelosinus sp.
TAGATAATTAAAAAAACTCCACCATGCCGTAGGGCTAGTGTTTTGAACCTGCCTAAGCAGGTGGGTACCCGCCTGCTTATGTTATGTTTCCCTAAAAGGGTATACATGTCATAAACAGAGCTAAGTTCCCTAATACAATGTGTTGGATCAAAACACTAACGTTTACGCACACAGTAGAGTATTCAAATTCTTACTTTTATAGTAACAAATCTAATGCTAAATAGCAAGAATGAGAGCAAGGAACATTTTACCATTCCTTGCTCTTTAAATATCCCTTTTATACTTTAGTTTTAGGAGGAACTGTTGTTTTTATGGATAATTCTCTTAGTTGCTTGGCATCAACTTCAGAAGGAGCCTGTGTCATAACGTCGGTAGCACTTTGCGTTTTAGGGAAAGCAATTACATCACGAATAGAGGCACGTTTAGCCATTATCATGATAAGTCGATCTAAACCGAATGCAATTCCACCATGAGGCGGTGTTCCATATTCAAACGCTTCTAACATAAAGCCAAATTTAGATACAGCTTCTTCCTGTGTTAAACCAATTGCAGAAAAAACTCTTTCTTGCAATTCACGATTGTAAATTCTCATACTACCGCCGCCAATTTCAGTACCATTAAGTACCATATCATAGGCTTTTGCTTTAATACGGCCAGGATTACTCTCTAGGAATTCAATATCTTCTTCTCTAGGTGAAGTAAATGGATGATGCATAGCAACCCAGCGGTTCTCTTCTTCATCATGTTCAAACATAGGAAAATCAACAACCCACAAAAAGGATAGTTTATCTTCATCTATCAAATTAAGACGACGAGCCATCTCTAATCGCAGTTGCCCTAATGAATTAGCCACTATTGATGGCTTATCTGCAACAATAAGCAATAAATCGCCAGTCTCTATTTTAGCATTTTTAGATATCTCTGCCATAATATCATCTGATAAAAATTTAGTAATTGCGGACTTAATGCCATCTTCAGTATAACTAATCCATGCTAGTCCTTTTGCACCATAAATAGATACATATTCAATTAGGCCATCAAGCTCACGTCTTGGAGCATGGGCATAACCTTTAACATTAATTGCTTTGACTTGTCCACCATTCGCTAATACAGTTTCAAATACTTTGAAATTGGATCCTTTGACAGCATCAGAAAGATCAATTAGTTCCATAGCAAAGCGTACATCAGGTTTATCAGAACCATAACGATTCATTGCATCATCGTAGCTCAAGCGCAAAAAAGGTGTTTGGAGTTCAGCACCAATTGCTTCCTTAAACAATTGAGTTGTCATATCTTCCATCATTGATAAAAGATCTTCTCGATCAACAAAAGACATTTCAATATCAAGCTGTGTAAATTCAGGTTGCCTATCAGCTCTTAAATCTTCATCACGGAAACAGCGTACAATTTGAAAATATTTTTCCATACCAGCAACCATCAGCATTTGTTTGAAAATTTGTGGTGATTGAGGTAATGCGTAAAATTTGCTAGGATTCACTCGGCTAGGCACCAAATAGTCTCTTGCCCCCTCCGGAGTACTTTTGGTAAGCATTGGAGTCTCAATTTCCATAAACCCATTATTGTCAAAAAAGTCACGCATGCTTTTGGTCACACGATGTCTAAGCATCAAATTTCTTTGCATCTCTGGACGTCGCAAATCCAAATAACGATATTTTAAACGTAAGGTTTCATCTACGTCAATATTGTCCTGAATATAAAATGGCGGAGTCTTTGCAGCATTTAAAATTCTAAGCTCTGCTGCATAAACTTCTATTTCACCCGTTGCCATATTGGAATTTATTGTAGAAGCATCTCGCAATTTTACTGTACCGCGAACAGCTAATACATATTCAGAGCGAACAGACTCTGCTTTTTTAAAAGATCCAATATCAACCTCTTGGGAAAAAACAACCTGCACAAAACCAGAACGATCACGTAGATCGATAAAAATAAGTCCGCCATGATCACGACGACGTGCCACCCAACCACACAATACTACTTCTTCTCCTACATTCTGCTTATTTAGATAATCGCACGAATGTGTTCGTTTTAAACCTGCCATTGTTTCCATATTAAGCCTCCATATCTAATTGTATCTTTTGTTGTACTTCATTTATGCTCACTAATTCCTGTACACCAGATAGCATATTTTTTAACATTACTTTTTCTTTCGCAGCTTCCTCTTCACCGATAATAGCAACAAACTTAGCTGGATATTTGTTAGCCTGTTTCATCTGCCACTTAATGCCTTTTTCCATAAAATCCATTTCTGCGGTTATACCATTCTCGCGTAATTTGCACAACAACTTAAAAGCCATTCCCTGCATATCAATTCCCATCGGTGCTACATATACATCAATTGCATTTGATATAACAGGTAATAAATTTTGTTTTTCTAAAGCTAATAAGATACGTTCTATGCCAATTGCAAAACCTATTCCTGGAGTTGATTGTCCCCCACATTCAGCAACTAAGCCATCATATCGACCGCCCCCACATACAGCACTTTGTGCTCCTAGTGGTGCATATTGAATTTCAAATGCAGTTTTCGTATAGTAATCCAATCCGCGAACCAGACGAGGATTTAAAACAAAATCAACTCCAGCAAGAGTTAACAATGATTTTAACTGATCAAAATGCGTACTACACTCATCACACAAGCAATCCACGATATGAGGAGCTCCTTGGGTCTGTTCAGTACACTTCTCCTTTTTACAATCAAGTACGCGCATAGGATTACGCTCAAAGCGTGATTGACAATCTGAACATAGATTTGAAGTTTTCTCTCGCAAAAAGTTCTGCAATTTCTCGCGATATACTGGACGGCATTGTGGACAACCCACTGAATTCAGATATAACTTTAAATCATCCAATCCTAATGTTCTTAACAGTTGTACTGCTAACATAATGATTTCAGCATCAATTGCCGGGCCTTTAGACCCCAATGCTTCAACACCAAATTGATGAAATTGTCGATACCTACCAGCTTGGGGACGGTCATATCTAAACATAGGGCCTATGTAAAACAGCTTGTTCAGTAATGTATCTGCATACAATTTATTTTCTAAGAAAGAACGTACTACCGCTGCCGTATTTTCAGGTCGTAGCGTAAGGCTACGCTCACCTCTATCACTAAAAGTATACATCTCTTTTTCCACAATATCAGTTGTTTCACCAATACCACGCAAAAACAATTCTGTATGTTCAAAAACTGGAGTTCTAATTTCTTTATACAAATATAAACGACAAATGTCACGCACTGTCTTTTCAATATATTGCCAATTACCACTAGCATCAGGCAATATATCTTTAGTCCCACGTGGACCTGTTATTAACATAGTGTTCCTCCTTAATATCAGCAAATATAACAGCTAGTCTTCACGTTTCTTCTGGCATTCTTCACAATACCCATAAAACTTCACCTGATGATCAACAATTGAAAAATTACTTTTACGTGAAATCACAGTTTCTAGAGTTTCTAGTAAATCATCTTCAAACTCTTTTACCTTATTACAAGCTAAACAAATCAAATGATGATGATGATGTGGTGTCGTCTTCTCATTAATTTCGTAACGGCTACGCCCATCACCAAAATCCATTTTTTGAAGAACCTCTAATTCACTAAATAATTCTAAGGTACGATATACGGTAGCTAATCCAATTTCCGATGAATGTTGACGAACGATGGTATGCACATCTTCTGCACTTAAATGCTCATCTTGGTGATCAATAAAAGCCTCTAATATAATTTTGCGCTGAGGTGTTAATTTGTATTGTTTCTCTTGAAATTTCTGTCTAATATCCACCATGTCAATTGCCATTTTCTCCACCTATCTTTCATTAGTAATCCATAATTGTCGAATTAATACCCTTAAAAGTGCCGCTATTGGAACAGCTAGCATCATTCCAATAATCCCCCATAACTGACCACCAATTAACAGACTAATAATTACAACGACTGGATGTAAATCAATAGTATGTCCCATAATATTAGGTACTACAATCTGGTTTTCAATGAGTTGCACGATAATATAAAAGATAATTACTTTAAATGCCAACGTTGGTGAAATTAAATACGCCAACAAAATTGCAGGAATAGAACCGAAAATAGGTCCAATAATGGGGATAGATTCTGTACATGCAGCAAGAATACCTAACACTAAAGGATAATCTATCCCTAACATATACATGCCACTAAAGACGAAGATACCGATAATCATACTAATAAATACTTGACCTCGAATATAGCCACTAATAACAACGCCCATTTCTTCAATAAGCTTACGAACTTTCCCACGTGATTCCACAGTAAATAAGGATATTATTTTATCCTTTAAAATACTCCAATCTTTTAGGAAATAATAGGTTAAAACGGGGACAACTACAAGTTCTACAATGCCTGTCGCAAAGCCAAAGGCGGCTTGTAATAGACGTTTAGCCACATCTGCAGAAAAGGAAGCTATACTTGCGATACTCTGGTCAATCAGAGCATTAATATTTGCTGGAAAATCTAATAACTTAGCACCTTGTTGGATTTGGAATGCAACATTTTGTATTTTCGATACTAATTTGGGTAAATCAACAATAAACTTATCAAATTCATGTATAAAAGGTAATAGTACAAAAGTTCCCACAATCAAAAGAAATAACGACATTAGTAAAAAGGCGCATATAGCCGCAATTCCACGCCCAAAGCATCTCTTATTGGGGCCAAATCCTATACAAGAGATATAGTTTACCAGTGGATTCAAAATAAATGCTAAGATCATAGCAATAATGATAGGAAAATAAATGGGCATTACTTTTATAATTATGTAAAATCCTAATAATATAATAATTATTTTAAACCATGTATCATATGATCTAAACACCATAGAATTCCTCCACCTGTATAAGGTTATTGAATAAATGGATTATTATAACGCTCATTTTCAATGGTAGTCCCGGCTCCATGCCCAGGAAGTACTTTAGTATAATCCGGCAACACCAGTAACTTTTCCCTAATACTTTTTACTAATTCTTTGTGTGATCCGCCAGGAAAATCAGACCTTCCAACAGATTGTTCAAATAAAGTATCACCGCTAAATACAACATCATTCACTTTAAGACATATTCCACCGAGTGTATGACCTGGAGTATGAATGACTTGAAGTTCCATCTCTCCAACTTTAATGACATCTCCGTCCGTGAGTAAACGATCGGCTGCCTTACATATAAGGTTCTTACCAATATACATAGATAAATTCCCCTGAGAGCTTGTTAACATGGCTGCATCCTCTCTATGAATAAGAACAGGTGCACCAGTATATTCCTTGAGTTTATCATTATCTCCAATGTGATCAGCATGCCCATGGGTATTTATAATAGATACTATTTTAATTTTTTCATGATCTATGACATTAATAATATCTTGAGCATTACCACCAGGATCAATTACTGCTCCTTCTAATGTTTTTTTGCAATATACAATATAACAATTAGCGCCAAGATTCCCAACTTCCAATTTTATAATTTTCATGTTATTTCATTCACCTCCTAAAAAGTACGTTTGCTATCAAGCAGCATTGTTACCGGTCCATGGTTATCTAGTGATACCAGCATTTCTGATTGGAATTTTCCACTATCAACCTGTACGCCTAGTCGCCCACACTCTTCAATAAATATCTCATATAATTTTTTAGCTAACTCTGGTGGTGCTGCCTCATCAAAGCTCGGACGACGGCCTTTACGACAATCGGCAAACAAAGTAAATTGGGATACAACTAATAACTCTCCCTTTATATCTAACAAAGATAAGTTCATTTTACCATTATTATCAGAAAAAATTCGTAAATTTATAATCTTTTCTGCTAAATAATGAGCATCTCCTTCTGTATCTTGCTGACCGACACCCAATAATACTGTCAGGCCTTGACCAATTGCAGCGATTGTCTGCTTTTCTACACACACGCTTGATTGTAATGTACGTTGAACAACTGCTCTCATCCCACACCACCCAAATTAGGCATAGCACGATGTACACTATATACATCTTTAACGCGACGCATTTTAGTCATAATATGTTCTAACTGATTCAAATTACTAATATCTAATGTTAGTGTAATAGAACCTATGTTGTTTTTTATAACTTTAGCATTTACAGAGCTAACTTTGATCTTACTTTCAGAAGTAACCATAAGAATATCTGATAATAATTCAGAACGATCTACACCTGTAACTTCAACAATTACTTTATATAAATTGCCAGCAGTCAAATCCCAACTAACTTCAATCATGCGTTCATATTCCTCTGGGTTAACTAAAATATTAGTACAATCCGCACGATGTACCGATACGCCGCGTCCTCTGGTAATGTAACCAATAATAGTATCTCCCGGCAATGGATTACAACACTTCGCTAACCTCACCATCAATCCAGATTCACCTTCTACTAAGATTCCGTGACCAGATTTACTGATGTTATTATGAGGTTTAAGTTTAGCCAGTAATTTTGACACATCGGGAGGATTAGCACTGCCTATTTCTTTTTTATATGCTTCAATTAGCTTTGTCATTATGCCATGGGGCGTTACTCCTCCATAGCCTAAAGCTGCCATTAGATCCTCTTCCGTTTGTATATTAAATTTTTTCCCTACTTCAGATAATCTTTCACCTTTGGTTATTTCTCGCCAATCATAGCCTAGTTTTTTACTTTCTTTCTCAAGCATTTCTCGGCCTTTTATAATATTTTCTTCTCGTTTTTCCTTTTTAAACCATTGACGAATTTTATTTTTAGTATCAGAAGATCCTACTATGTTAAGCCAATCCCAACTAGGTCCGTTGCCTGTTTTCGATGTAATAATTTCAACAATATCACCATTTGTTAATTTGGTCTCTAATGGTACCATCTTACTATTAATACGAGCGCCAATGCAGCGATTTCCCACACCGGTATGAATACGATAAGCAAAATCAATAGGTGTAGAACCAGTAGGCAAATCAATTACATCCCCTTTAGGGGTAAATACAAATACTTCATCTGAAAAGATATCCATTTTGACAGTTTCCATAAACTCATGGGGATCACGTAAGTCCTGCTGCCACTCTGACACTTGTCGCAACCATGTTAATTTTTCATCAAAGTCTTTATTAGCACCTTTAGACCCTTCTTTATAGCGCCAATGAGCCGCAATACCATATTCAGACGTGCGATGCATATCCATAGTACGAATCTGGATTTCTAGTGGTTGCCCTTCTGTACCAATTACAGTCGTATGTAAAGATTGATACATATTACTCTTGGGCATAGCAATATAATCTTTGAATCGTAGTGGCAAGGGCTTCCATAAAGTATGCACTACACCTAACGCCCCATAACAATCCTTTACTGTATCTACTAAAATTCGCACAGCAGATAAATCATAAATTTCACTAAGATCTTTATTTCCCTTAAGCATTTTTTTATATATGCTATAAAAATGCTTAGGGCGACCTTGAATATCTGCTTTGATTTCAACATCTTTTAAACGTGCTGATAAAATTCTAATTGCTTCATTAATAAGTTGTTCTCGTTCACGACGCTTCTGTTTAACTTTCTCAACCAATTCATAGTATTTTTCAGGTTCTAAATAACGAAAAGCCAGGTCTTCCAATTCCCATTTCACATTAGAAATCCCTAATCGATGAGCAAGAGGAGCAAAAATTTCATGAGTTTCTTGAGAAATCCTACGTTGTTTGTGCTCAGGCATATGCTTCAAAGTTCGCATATTATGTAATCGATCTGCCAATTTTATCAATACTACACGAATATCTTTTGCCATAGCCAAAAACATTTTACGAAAATTTTCTAGCTGCTGTTCCTCTTTTGATTTATATTCAATTCGACTTAACTTAGTAACTCCATCTACTAACATAGCAACTTCTTTGCCAAATAACTTTTCAAGCTCCTCTAAAGAAAAGGCAGTGTCTTCTACGACATCGTGCAACAATGATGCGCTAATCGTCAATGCATCTATTTGTAATTCAGCTAATATTTTGGCCACTCCTAATGGGTGACAAATATATTCTTCGCCTGAAGCTCGTCTTTGGCCTTTATGAGCATCAGCGGCAAGCTCATAGGCTTGTTGAACAATTGCTATGGGAGCATCAACTTGATAGGATTGTATTCTTTTTATAATTTCTTCAATAGCAGTTTGCGCTTCACAATCCATATGTACACCTCGATACACTGTATTCTCCCTAATATTTCAGCAATGACATAATATTATAATTCATTAAATTTTTACGTCCATCAAGATAAGACAATTCAATTAGAAAAACAAGACCTACAACGATCCCACCCAAGGCTTCAACCATAGAAATGGTTGCTTGCACTGTGCCTCCAGTCGCTAATAGATCATCAACAATTAGTATTTTTTGTCCTGGGGTAATCGCATCCTTATGTATTTCTAAAGAATCTTTACCATATTCTAAGCTATACTCATGTTTTAGCGTTTCAGCAGGCAATTTGCCAGGCTTACGCACAGGTACAAAGCCAGCTCCTAATGCATATGCAACAGGTGCACCAATGACAAAACCCCGTGCTTCAGGCCCTACTACCAACTCTATATCTTTCCCTTTGAAAGGTTCAGATAATGCGTCGATCGCTTGATGAAAACTATTTCCATCTTTAAGTAATGTAGTAATATCTTTAAAACGGATACCCTTTTCAGGAAAATCCTCGACCACCCTAATACTCTCTTTAAAATTCATGAAATAGTCCTCCTATTATTCTATAATATAAACGAATTTATGATCTAGTAATACTTTACCTGTAAATTATATCAATATTATCCTACTAAGCACTATTGCCTTTCAACTCCAGTAATAACTCACTGCTTGATAAATCACTTATTTTCTTGGCAAATCTTGCAAACTCATTCTTTTGCAAGATGCCTTCACGAAAAGTTGCGGATTGCTCAATTTCTAATTTTTCTTTTGGAGCAGGCAAAATTGTTATTTTTCTGCTGTTCTCTACCAATTCACACGTTAATAGTTTTAATTCTTCAAGTACTTTTATTGCAGCACTAACAGAGGATTCAGAAATGGCAACTTGATATTTTCTCCATACTTGCTTTACTACCTGAGAATTTGTGATGTCAGCTACAGAATGTTTTAGTACTAGATAGATTTGACCTATTACATTACGTTCTGGTCTAAGCTCTTGTAATAATAAATGATTTTCATTAAGATCATTATTACTAAATAACATATGAATATAGTTATTTTGCCCATCATACCCTATTAATCTGCACTGTTGAATAAAGTTTTGCATATTGAGAGGCAAACGATATACCAATATATGACGAATATTTTCTATTTCAGAGAATGCTTTAGTGAAATAAGTAGTACATACTACTGTAAATATATCTTCTTTAAACCAAGTTTCAACTTTTTTTCGCCACGCATCATCTAATCCTGAATGATAAAACCCGACTTGCTCTTTATATTTCGACACACATTTTCTTATTCCTTGTGCCAGTTCAAAAGCCTCATGGGGAGTATTCACAAATATCAGCATTTTTTCTTGTTGTCTTACTATGTCCAATAAATATGAGAACTTATCTTCAATATTTCGAAAGTCCTTTAATACCCAATTATTCTGATGTTCTGCTTTACTAGATAGCGTGATATTATCATATGCATAACAATCCTCTAAAGAGTTGAGTTGCTGATCACAATGACCGTATAATGCATACAATTTCTCAACTTCTGTTATTTCTCTTTTCTTAATATCGTAAGCACGCAATTGAATTCTTCGTTGTCCTTGCCATTCGTTAATTTCAGGGAAAAATGCCATTTCTATATTCTCTTTGTTTTGTATAATTGTTGCTAATTCACCCATTTGCCAAGCAACAACATCGTTGGTGACACTTTTTTGACTTACCTTAAGTTTTAAGTGTCGTGCCTCTTGCCCAATAGTACGTATGTCCTCTATCACTATATCCTTGCACGCAAAGACAGGGCTATTATTTCCCATACCAAATGGTTCGAGGCAATTTAATTGTTCTAAAAAGCTGGAATCTATTTCATGTAAGGACAGCAACGAATCAATTGTAAGCACTGGTAAATAATCAGTTTGAGTCAATGTAGTATTTGCAATATGATTCAAACGCACCTTTAACGCCTCAATATGTTCAGGCAAAACACTGAAACCTGCCGCTTGACGGTGACCACCAAACTGCAATAATAAATCTGAGCATTGGTTCAAAGCATCATATATGTCAAATGCAGGAATACTACGGCAAGAGGCTTTACCTATCCCGTCACGAATACTAATCATAAATACAGGGCGGTAATATTTTTCTACTAGCCGAGATGCCACAATACCGATAACCCCAGAATGCCAGTTTTCTCCAACAACTACTAGCACCTTAGAAACATCCAAATCTAGTTCACTTACAACACATTCTGCTGCTGCTTGAATATCCTTTTCTACAGCTTGACGTTGAGTATTCTCACACTCTAAATAAGTTGCCAACTCTTTTCCCTTTTCTATATCATCAGTAATTAACAACTCAACGCCATAATCCGCTTTACTAATACGACCCGCAGCATTAAGGCGCGGCGCAATTGCAAAGCCAATCTTACCTGCATCAATTTTAATAGGATCCACCCTACAAATATCGATTAATTCTTTTAAGCCTATGTTCTTAGTATTGACAATTTCGTCCAATCCTAATTTTACCAGAATACGATTTTCCCCAGTTAAGGAAACAATGTCTGCGACTGTGCCAATTGCAACTATATCCAGATATTCTGAAAACTTATTATCCTGTCCATAATAGTGCCGCGAGAGGGCCTGTGATAATTTATAGGCTACGCCAACTCCAGCCAAGTTTTTTTCAGGATAAGAACATTCTGTTTGCTTAGGGTTAATGATAGCGTAGGCGGCTGGCAGCACTTCTGGAGGCTGATGGTGATCCGTAATAATAATATCCAACTGTTGAGCAATCTCATTAACTTCCTCAACAGCACTAATACCACAATCTACGGTAATTAAAAGCTCTGTACCTGACTCAAGTAACATTTTGAGAGCAGCACTATTTAAGCCATATCCCTCACTTTGCCTTTCAGGTATATAATAAGCAATAACACCACCCAGTTCCTTAAGCACCTTGTATAATAACGCGCTTGATGTCATACCGTCAACATCATAGTCTCCATATATTGTAATTTTTTGTTTATTAGTAATAGCATGTGCAATACGAATAACAGCTTTTTCCATATCTTTTAATAAATACGGATTTCCTAACTTTTCTTGTCCGCCAAATAAAAAATCGGTTGCAGTATTCTTATCTAAGATACCGCGATTGACGAGTACTTGAGCAATTATATCTGATATTCCTAAAGAAGTACTTAATTCTTGTCTTATATTAGTATTTTCTGGCATGACCTGCCATATTTTTTTTATTCTTGGCATACTGCCTCCATTTTATCTAAAACATTATACCTAATAAGAGAATATTAGGCAAAAGAACCAGTCTTTGTGTTACCTAATAGTTAAAATTTCCTCGACTTTATATTATTCTTGAACGAATTGTCATATTCCTCTTAAAAAGTACAAAAAAAAAAAAGATAGTGATAAAATAGCATTTTACACTATTTTATCACACACCCGTCTCTTCCAGATTTTCAACTGCATAGACACTACCACCAGCAACTTCTGATAATTGGTTTAAATAACACAGATGAGGCTTAAGACCAATGCAAGTAAATCCGTAGTGGCTATTTTTTATACTTTGAGCAACCTGTAATGCATCATGTATAGGATTAGTAGTAACCGTTCCTAAAGTTGGTACACCATCGGTGATTAATATGATGAAAGGATTACGCGCCTTTTCTTTTTCGATATATTGAAGGCAGGCTGTTATTCCTAAGGCTAACGGCGTTTCTCCATATGCCTTAATTTTATCTATTCCCTGCTCTAGCTGTCTGTAATCGTGAGTAAAAGGCACTTGAACCCAAGCTCGATTTTTTTGAAAGACAATTACACTAATACGATCATTGGTTGAAAAATACAAATATCTTGCTAAAAGCTTAGCAACGTGAATGCGCTGCCCCTCCATGCTAGAACTAGCATCCATTAATAAGCAAAATTCAATTTTCTTTCTTTTTCTTTTACTAAAATATCGAACGTCATCATAAAGAATTTTAAATGCACCATCTCCCTTCTCAACCATTCTGCGTGCGGCGGCTTCTATAATTTCTGCAATTGCTAATTCGCCATACTCATTGTCTTTTTCTACATTGTGCAGGTGATCTTTCCCCAATGAACAGCTTGATTTATTTTTAAATATTTTACTCCTGCCAGACTGCATGCAAACATTTTTAGCTTCCCTCACCACTTTTTGCAAATGAGCTTCAATCTCTGGCAACTGCTTTTCCAAATAAGTTTTAAATATTTTACCATATTCCTCTACGCTAACACCATCACCCTCAAGTTCTATTAGACCCTCTTGTCCAAAACCTGATGCAGCACGACGACTATTTATACCCCCAGTAGGCTTATTTGTATTTTTCTTATTATATTTCCCACTAAATTCCTTCAATTCTGATGACTTATCCGAATGATGCAACCAGTCATTAACCTCTTCTGTTTTCTTACTAGACTCAAAAGTAATCTGATCATCCTTCCCCTTTAAAAAAGAGTCGGATTCATCAATATAAGCCGTTAAATCATTTTTCTGTTTGCCTATACCTTTTATGTTCTTAATTTTTTCATTACATCTTAATTCTAAATTACATGAAAGAATCGAGTTTTCCACTGCTATAATCATATAAATTAAACAAGCCAAGTGCACAGAAGACATCATACTCGTGAGATGGACATGATTAATGTGAGCTTTGCGTAATGAAAGTTTTTTTCCAAAGCCCAATGAACCTGTAATGCGCCCGCCACCTGTACTAGTTTGAATGTCAATTAAATCCGCTTTTACAAAAGAGTTATTATCTCTTATACTATGTTGCAATAGCTCATAATCTCTATTATAGATATCAATTACTTCCTGAACTTTCACGGCAACTAGCTCATGATCGACTAACCCACATTGGTGAAATATATCTAGATGATATATGCTACCTCGTTCTACTCTCTGATAAAAGACCTGTCCAGCATCCATGTCTTGAAAAACATGTACGTCCTCAGGCGTTTCAGGATGAAAACTATGCATTTTTTGGCTACACACTGTACTTTGACCAATACGAACTCCTACATCCATGCTAAATATATCTACTAATTTCTCTATAACAGGAGCTATTTTGAGCAAAAATTGAGGACCAAACAAATATTCTTCATTTCTTATCATCAAAAATATTACCCTCACTAGCAATGAAATCTTCCACAGGTAATTCTTTCATAGCAACCGCTTTTTGAGGAGGAGCTATAATAGTAGTCTTAGTTGGATCTACTATATTCCCAGCAGATAACGCCTCACTTCCAGACTCGCTATACTCTCCTTGTTTGTTACTTTTTATGGAAAATCTTACTTTGTTATATATAGTAGCTATTATTTTTCTCCACCATGCAATTTTTTCATCATCTTCTTGCTTAACTAACTTTTCCATTATTTTTTCACTAGCACAATTCGGAGCAATATCTTCCATATTACATTCATTCTTTATATTATCTAAATATTTTAAAATAGCTGCAATCGTTTCTCCATCTATACGATGAGCTAATGCCAAATTTACAATACTACTGATATCTGTAACCTCAACTTTATTGCGTCCTGCCAACAAACAAGATAAGCTAGACGCAAATTCCATTGTCTCAACAGCCCTTAAGCTTTCTAAATTAAAATCAACATATACCTTAGCAATAATCTTTCTTATATAATCTTCTATAATTATACTTTCTAAGCTACCAACTGCAGCAATTTTTTTATTATCAGATGTAATTATTTCTTCTTTATTATGTTTTTCTAAAATAGTATAAACAGCCTGATAATCACTAGGCCTCCCCATATTTATGCTAAAATCAAATCGATCAGCTAGCTGCCTTCTAATACGATTTAGAGCACCTGGTTCTTCGTCAGGATTAGAAGCTGCCCATATGCACACAGAGACAGGAAGTTCGATAACTGGCATTCCAGTCTCTTCTATTTGAAGATGACCTGGTTTTGTCCCCATAACATCTAGTAATACATCTGCTAATTCAGGAGATGTATCCGCTAAACGATTAATTTCATCAATAAAGATAATACCTCGATGGGCCTGAGGTAAAGTTCCTGGTAGAATGGCTGCTGAGGTTTCCTTTTGATTCGTAAGTTTCCCTAAATCAATACTACCAACCACTGTCCCAATCTTTGCGGCATGAGATATTTCCAGAAAAGGACAAGGGACTAATTCTGTACCAATTTTCCTTACTCCTTCCGAAGATAGATATCGATGTTCAGGACAATGAGGGGCGTCAGGATGACAATTATATCTACAATTTTTAATTCTGATGATTGGTGGCAGGATCTTTTTGACCGCACGCATAATAGTAGTCTTACCTGTGCCACGTAGACCTTCGGCATGAATATGTAAAGGCATGTTATTGTGTAGAGCAACGACAGACATCTCCACAGCTTTAAATAAATCTTGATTCCCTTTATGTCGAACAAGTTGGTCATAGGATTTCACGATAACGCCTCCTAACTATTGCTTCATCTTTGTTCCTGCATACCCGTAATTTTTTCTTATTTTGTCCACTTATTCAACATAAATACAAAAATCAATTTCTAAATATTTATAGCTACCCTTATACTCTGTATAACACATAATTACATATTATTATAATCATAATGATCCCACACATAAAACGCAAAATTGCGAGTATTATCAGCCGTACTAACACTTTGCTAATACTCTCGAGGTGAGGTACTAAGGCCTTACCAACTATCAATTCCCATATTGTTACACCTATTAATGACCCTAACAGAGCATCAGCGACTACTACTCCAGCTAAATTACACACTACAGTATTCACACTATACATTCTCGAAACTTTATAGTCTTTCGTAAGATAGCTTCTTAGACCTCTAACTCCCACTTCTGCTGTTGCTACTAAAGCCATTAAAACCGATATTACCCATGAGGGCAAGTTGCTAAATCCAAAGATAGACACATAAATACCAGCCGCAGCTAAAATAATTACTGTTCCATAAAAATTAGGTGCTAACGTACATAACTGACCTATAAGCATGATTATCATTATGCAAATTTCTACTATCAAGATTATCCCTTTCTCGCTTAACCGTAGTTACTATCATTATTGCTGATTTTCCTTATATTTATGTAATAAAAAAGCAGTATAAATAATAAACAGCATCATTATGAAACCTGAGTATCCCATAATCCATAATATGCTTGAGAAACCCATACAACTAACTATATATATAACTATAGCAGCCAATGATAATGCAGGGAAAAAAGATATGTTGGTAATACTACTAACTTGTCTTGCATTAACAAGCATGGCAGGAACCATTGTATTTGTAAAAGTACAAAATAATATTAAGTTAAAGATATACACCATGGTTGCACCCCAGACTTGGTTAACTAGAACTGATAATGCTAAAGGACCAGAACTATTAGCTGACAACACTAAATATGCTATAAACAATGTAAGAATGCCCTCTATAGTTTTTGCTAACACCACTAAGAAAATAGCCATATACCCCTTTTGCGATAAGTATGCTCCCATCTCAACAACTAAGATAGACCACATTCCACCAACATTGTAGCCTAGCAGCCCTAAGACAAGTAGCCAATTTACATTGCTCATACTAGGAATAATAATATTTAAATGAAAGTCATGCATAAAAAACAATAATATTAAAATCGGTGCTAACAAGAATCCAATGTAATTGGATATTATCAATAAACAATGTCCATATCCAGTTGCTAGCAACGAAAATATTGCCAAACAAATCAAAGTTGCAAAGGTCTGAGGAACACCTATCAACATATGTAAAGTCTGACCAGCATAGAAACCACCTGTTAAAGCACTTGCGGGGATACATATAGACAAGATTACAACTGCCAATACTCTCTTACCTTGTAATCCGTATAGTTCTTTCATAACAACCACTAGTTCTTGACCACTCCTAACACCTATCCAAGTTAGTGTTGTCGCAAAAAATAGTCCAAAGATAATATAGGCATATAATGTACTAACATAGACCTCCTTATTGCCTAGAACACTTGCTAAATCTGGAATAACTGCTACATTATCTCCTGTAATATGGAGAATAACTAAACAGCATATTGGTAGTATCATCCACATATATTCATCACCTCCTCTGTGCTTATATGATATTACAATACGATATTAATGGTGAATAAAAATGGCTGTTGCAAAGGTTAACAAAACCCCTACAACAGCCATTTTAAAAATACTTTTTACTTTATTAAGACTTAGATTCTTGTAAACTTCATCTGAATCTTAGTCTTCTTTATTTTGAACCACTTGTTTTTAAAGAGACTCTCTTACGTTCATTATATTCTTTCCAAGTAACCCAAATTGGGCTGGCATTGAAAATTGCTGAATAAGCACCACTGAGAAAACCAATTAACATCGCTAATGAGAAATTTTTTGTTGACTCGCCACCAAAAAAATGTAATGACGCACAAGCAAATAAAACTGTAAGTAGGGTATATAGAGTACGTGTAAAAGTTTGCCCTATACTACGATTAACCAGTTCTTGGAAAGTTTCTGTTTTTCGATGAGTCTTTAGGTTTTCTCTAATCCGATCGAAAACAACAATCGCTTCATTCATTGAGTAACCAACAACTGTTAAAATCGCCGCAACAAAGGATGAATCCATCTCTATGCGGAATAAGGAGAAAATACCCAAGACAATCAACACATCATGCAATATCGCAGCTATAGCTGAAACCGCAATTTGATACTCAAATCGATAGGAGATATAAGCAATGAGTAAAGCGCAAACTACTACTAAATTCAAAAGTGCTTGCTGCGTTAACTCAGAGCCCATAACAGCACCCACTTTTTCACTACGTAGAACCTCAAATGATCCTAAACGTTTCTCCATATTTGCAAATAGAATTTGACTTTCATCATTAGACAAAACATGAGTTCTAATAAATAAGTTGTTTGATGCCTCTGACTGGTCAGTAGAGACCAACTGAATTACACTGTTTTCTAAATGATGATCCACTAATACTTCACGAACCTGTGCAACTGTTACAGGGGAAGCAAATCTTAAATCCAGTATGGTTCCGCCTGTAAAATCGATACCTAAATTAAATCCTTGTATCGCCATAGATATTAATCCAGGAATCAGAATAATTGCTGATAATGCAAACCACCAATATCGTTTACCAATAATATCAAATTTCATTTTTATCACCCCTTATGCGCCAAAGTATTTGCCATTTTTAGTCATATTGGCTTGCATTAGCATCCGCAGTAGATATCGGCTCACAGTAATTGCTGTAAACATACTGAGAATTACTCCAAGTCCAAGTGTTATAGCAAATCCTTTGATTGGGCCAGTTCCTAAGAAAAATAATACTGTAGCAGTAATCATAATGGATACATTTGAATCTAGAATAGTATTAAAAGCTCTTGAGAATCCAGCATCGAGAGCTGCTCGCAGAGTTTTTCCATTACGATATTCTTCTTTAAATCTTTCAAAAATCAACACGTTTGCATCTACTGCAACCCCCATGGACAAAATAATACCAGCAATACCTGGCAATGTCATAGTTGCCTGGAGCATTTTTAAAGAACCAACTAGAAGCAATACATAAACCAGCAGTGCAATAGTAGCAACAAAACCTGATAAACGATAAAAAGCTAGCATGAATATTACAATGGCAGCTATGCCAATCATAAAGGCTCTTTCACTTTTTTCCTTAGAATCCTGTCCAAGAGTTGGGCCTACTGTTCTCATTTCCATAACATCTACTTTGACTGGAAGTGAGCCAGATCGTAATAAAATAGCTAAATTTTGAGCTTCTTCAATTGAACGACTACCCGTAATAACCGCTTTTCCATTAGGAATTGGTTCATTTACAACTGGACTAGTCAAAACCTTTTTATCAAGTAAGATACTAATATGTTTACCTACATTTTTAGTAGTTAGCTCTGCAAAAAGTTTAGAGCCTTGATCCGAGAATTCTAATGCGACTACACTATTTTTATTTTGACCAATTTCTGCCTTAGCATCCTTCAAATCTTTACCTGTCATAACAGTGATGCCACTTTCGTCTTGAAATTCTAACAAAGCCGTTTTACCTAGCATTTCAATTGCCTTCTCAGGTTCTTTGATACCAGGTAGCTCAACAATAATTCTTCTTTCACCCTGGCGTTGGATAATAGGCTCAGTTAAACCAATCTCATTAACACGTTTTTCAATAATTTTAACTACCCGTTGAACAGCATCTTCATCAACTTTCGCTTCTGGTGTATCAACGGCTTCTAATACTACATGAGTACCACCCTGCAAATCTAAACCTTGTTTAATTGATGTAGCTAAGGGTGAAATATAATAACCAAAAGTTATTATTATCACAGAAACTGCTATCAAAAACTTGGTCATATTCCCGAATCTCAAAAGTTTCTCCCCCATTCTCTTCTTATCTAATTTTAAGTAAAGTGCAATTACCAAGCTTCTCTCTACTAGAAGCTTGGTAAAAGTAAAGTTTTTCCACAAATTTAATTATATCTGTACTGTCATAATAATGTCAACTTGATACTAATCGTAATATTACAGTAACTGGTTATTATTAATTACCAAGCTAAAATGACAATCTAAAAAAGCTGCTGCCCTTCGACACATAATCATCCGAGCCAAAAAAATCTCAAAATACTCCATTACTGGACAAATCTTAGTGTCAATGGTTATTTCTAAAGCAATCTTGCGTAACTGCTTGTCAATCACTAATTTACTATGATTAGCAGCATAATTCACCCTATCATGAATTTCAAATGTAGCAAAGTCCCTATTGGTTACTCTACTACGATGAACATCTGATTTATCTGCTAAAATTAATGCAGCGGCAACTGGGTTAATGGCATTACCCCGTTCTTCTTCATGGTTGCCAATCGCTGATATAACTAAAGCGATTTCTTCTGGCGGCATGCCTAGTCTCACTAATACATTATAAGCCATTACTGCACCTGTACCACCATGGTTATATCGATTGATCATATTTCCAATATCATGTATATAACCTGCTACTGCTGCCAATTGACAGACTGCCTCTTCATACTCTAAATCTTTTAAGACATGATAAGCCCGATCTGATATGAGAGATGCATGGCGCTTACCATGTTCAGTGAAGCCAAGATGACCAAGATACTCCGTACTAGAAGCAAGATATACTGATATTTCATGGTCATTTTTTAAATCGTCAACAGTAATCTTAGACATGATTATTCCTCCCGATATACCCTAGTACTTATCACTAACATCATTCTTGCTCAAAATCACTGCCTAAACGTATATATACATCTGCTTGCAACATTCATTACCTAAAGTACAGTTACTACTGATGAATGGCATCCAAAAGGATTCTTTATATATTATGTGCTCCTTCTTTATCACCTATGCTCATTTCTGATGAGATCTGATAGATTAACATTGACCATCAGCTAAAAATGGCAGAAACACCACTATGTAGTCATTCTGCCACCTCTATATTTCCATGTCTTCATTATATCCTGCTTCTATTGCACTTTATAATTTTATCTTCACTCAACAAATAATGTACTGGCATATCATAAGAATGATGTGGAATACTCTCTAGAATATAAGACGACCATATTGCACCAATTAATATAGCACGAGGAGCCTGAGGTATAAACCGGTCATAATATCCAGCACCCATTCCCAACCGATTACCATAATAATCATAGGCGACCCCTGGAACTATCATTAGATCAATCAACTGGGGATCCATTACTTTAAGAGTAGCAGGATTGGGCACTAATAAATTAAAACGTCCATTCACTAAATCATTTAGGTTTTCAATGACAGCTGCATCCATTTCCCCAAACTGCTTTCGCATATGAGGGACACAGACTATTTTACCTTGTGACCAGGCATCTTCAATGATTTGTGTCATTTGTGGTTCATCCGGCATAGACAAAAATAACATTATAATTTTTGCCTGTTGATAATATGGCCAAGCACATAAATGCTTAACCATGTTATCGCTTTGGGCATCAATAATGTCTTTTTCCAGATTACGTCTCTTTAATAATAATTCTGTTCGCAAATCCGTCTTATTATGATTGCTATCTTTCATAATACTACCTTACCTTATTTATCCAAAGACACATCCAATACATGAAAGTTATGCGTTTTTAGGATCATTTTGGTACGACTGAACTGAAGAACGTAAAAAATCAATCTCAACTTTTTCCGAAACTTTTAAGGTTACTTTTTTAGCATCTAATGCTGTAATCGTTCCATAAATACCACCTGCGGCAATTACGCGATCGCCTTTCTTTAAGCTGTTTAACATTTCTGTGCGTTGCTGCTGTTGCTTTTTCTGAGGACGATACAATATAAAATAAAAAACTAACGCCATCAAAACTATCGGTCCATAGGCCGCTAATGTCTGTATCATTTCTTGTGACAATTCTGGCATTTAATTCACCTCCTACTTTTATATTTACTAGTACTATATTCCACATTAAGCAATTAAATCCTCTTTAGCGAATAAATTGTGCTAAGAACTCTTGTCTAAAATCTACAAAACGATCTTCTAAAATTGCCTTACGCATCTCTCTCATAAAGTTTAATAAAAAATGTAGGTTATGAATAGTTGTGAGTCGTAGACCAAATATTTCGTCCGTTTTAAATAAATGTCTAATATAAGCCCGTGAGAAATTTCGGCACGCATAACAACTACATGTATCATCAAGAGGTCTAAAATCTTTTGCGTATTCAGCATTCTTAACCACTAGACGACCCGATCTGGTCATAACCGTGCCATTACGAGCTACTCGAGTAGGAAATACACAATCAAACATGTCTATGCCATGCATAACTCCTTCTACCAAACAATCAGGCGTCCCAACACCCATCAAATAGCGTGGCTTTCCTTCTGGTAATAAAGGCACTGTATGCTCTAGCATTTCATACATCAAAGGCTTTGGTTCACCTACACTCAAACCACCAACAGCATAACCAGGAAAATCTAAGGAAACTAAATCTTTAGCACTCATACTTCTTAAATCTTTATACATGCCCCCCTGCACAATACCAAATAGTGCTTGATCAGCTCTCGTGTGAGTCTCTTTACATCGCTCAGCCCAACGTGTAGTCCGTTCTGTAGACTTACGAGCATAATCATGATCAGCTGGATAGGGTACACATTCATCAAAGGCCATAATAATATCAGACCCCAATGCCATTTGCACTTCTGTCGCTTTTTCTGGCGACAGAAAATGTTTTGAACCATCAATATGTGAACGAAAAGTAACGCCTTCCTCAGTAATTTTACGCAATGCCCCTAGACTGAAAACTTGAAATCCACCACTATCTGTAAGAATGCCTCTATCCCAATTCATGAATTTATGTAAGCCCCCAGCTTCCGCCACTAATTCATGGCCAGGCCGTAGGTATAGATGATAAGTATTACTGAGGATAATCCCAGCCCCCATATCTTTCAATTCATCAGGCGACATTGCCTTTACGGTAGCTTGTGTACCAACAGGCATAAAAATAGGTGTATCAAAGGTGCCATGAGGCGTATGTAAACGTCCTGCTCGTGCCCCTGTTTTTGAACATTTCTTAACTAATTCATAAGTTACTGACATTATAATCCCCCTAGATTCCATCAAAAATTTAACTAATATAATTTGCATTAAAAAATAGTGCTAGTATATAAAATAAGAGAAATAGTCGCATCCTTTTTTCTTAGCCCAATAGCAGGTTCATGTAATATACGCGTAAGCTCAGTATTTACTGGCGAAGCATTAGTAACATGGATCTTGCGTGATCTAAGAGAACAGGATCATTTTAAATTTATAAAATCTAATACAAAATAGAATATTTTTTTATATGATTAACATTGCATCCCCAAAACTAAAAAATTTATATTTCTGTTCTACCGCTTCTTTATAAGCGGCGAAAACATTTTCTTGACCAGCCAAAGCACTAATTAACATTAATAAGGTCGATTTTGGCAAATGAAAATTTGTCACAGCCGCATCAACTATCTTAAAGGTATAGCCTGGATAAATAAAGATTTCTGTCCAGCCACTTTTAGCTTCTAATACACCATTTACCGTAGCCGTTTCTAACGTCCGTATAGCAGTAGTACCAATAGCAATTACCCTGCCCCCTTGCTGTTTAGTTCTATTAATAAGCTCTGCCATTTCCGGCAATACGGAGTAATATTCTCGATGCATTACATGATCGGTAATCTGTTCCGTATTCACTGGCCGAAAAGTGCCCAAACCTACATGCAAGGTAACAAATGCTAAATGAATTCCCTTATCTTGTATACGCTTCATTAACTCCGTTGTAAAATGTAAGCCAGCTGTTGGTGCTGCTGCTGACCCACGCTCACGAGCATAAACTGTTTGATATCGCTCTTTATCTGCTAATTGCTCTGTGATATAAGGAGGTAGGGGTGTTTCCCCTAACTCATCCAAGATCTCTTCAAATCTCCCCTCAAAAATAAAGCGAACAACACGACCTCCAAAATCAGTGTACTCCAGTATTTCGCAGGATAACTTATCACTAAACAGTATGATCGTGCCAGGTCTAGCTTTCTTACCTGGTTTAACTAAAGCTTCCCAATCATTCTCTGACTTACGATTTAATAGGAAAACTTCTACTTTGCCACCTGTCTCCGCCTTATAACCAATCAATCTTGCTGGAATTACTCTAGTATCATTAAAAACCAAAGTATCTCCAGTATTCAAATGTTCTAGCAAGTCAAAAAACCGTTGGTGCGATATAGCACCAGTATTTTTATCTAGCACCAAAAGGCGAGAATGATCACGAGGTTCGCAAGGCTGTTGAGCAATTAATTCTTCTGGTAAAACATAATCAAATTCAGATAACAACATTAAACTAAACTCCTTTAGGTAACTTTTTAATCTCAACACCTTGATAATAGTGTTTCAATATCTCTTTAAAATATGTAGGATCATCTTGAGGTCCTTTTTCCGCCATTGCCTTGGCCCCCCATTGAGATAATCCAATTCCGTGTCCCCAGCCATACCCTGAAATAGATACTATTTCATTTGGTCGACCACTAATACGATGTATATCCTTCCTATCTGTGACGAAACCTTTTTCACTTGTTGGAGGTAAATTAATTTCAATCTTCTTACTACCTTGATTACCTACTTTATCAGTTATTTCAAACTCAATACTTTTCTGTACCGGTAGTATGATATGAACATCGAACAATGTACTTTTTAAAGATAAAATTTTACGTAGTTTCTCACCTGATAACTGAATACTCCCATTCGTGCCTATAAAGCGTATTATTTTTACCCGTCCAGAAACGCCCCGGTCAATTATATTTATAGACTGGGTAGTAAGAGGAGAAATCCCAATCGCCTTAAGCGTCCCAATATTGTACCCTGCTTTAGACAATGCTTCTTCTATTTCACTAGGTGTTAATTGTTTTTCCCAATTATATTGGGGTGACTTCTGATCATAATCAACTACGCCACGCAGGTATGGTAGATACGTCCCCCATACATTCTCACTATTCTCCGTAAATCCGCCAGAACTACTATGAAAATATGCAGGAATAAGCTTTCCTTGATATAAGATTACTTGCCCAACTGTGGAATCTACCGCCTTAATAGTCCGTGGTACTTCACTTTCTCTCCCACCATAAACCTGGCAATCGGTTGTAGCACATACATCATAACCATCATCTTTATGTTTATTTCTATTATATAAAGCATAGGTTCGGGCTGCTACTGCTTGGGCTTTTACTGCTTCTAAAGACCAATTCGGTGAAATTTCTTTGGCAATAATACCATATAAATACTCTTCAATTGGCAACGTATTCACAACTGTCATTCCAGTCTTGCCATTGGTAATATGAATATCAATATCGCCCCGATATTGCTTTTTATTTATTTCAATAGAATGTTCATTATCATTTTTTAATTTTAAAATACTTAACCTGACAGCATCTATACGTTTACCATTTAAGGTAAATCCACTTGCATTAAAAACAATCGTTGCCTTTTCATTTGCAGATAAATGCTCCAATAATTTATGATTATCAGCATTTACTATTTGATAATCGGTATCTGCTGAAACTAAGATATTTCGCTGATTTGCCCAAATACCTACCCTGATATCACGGTCTGAGGAATATGCCTGTACTGATCCCATTATAAATAATACGCTAAATAAACATACAAATAAAATAGTAGAAAATTTGTAATTCAAAATGACGCTCCTTCCCTAAAAAGCTTATAATAAATTACCTTGTTCATCAACCTTATACAATATACCTAAATGCTCATATGCCTTTTGCGTGGCTACTCTCCCACGGGGAGTACGCTGTAAAAACCCCATTTGCAGCAAAAAAGGTTCGTACACATCTTCAATTGTATCATTTTCCTCACTAATAATAGCAGCTAAAGTGTCAAGGCCTACAGGTCCACCTTTGAAATTTTGTATTATTGCTAACAGCATATTGCGGTCTGTTTTATCAAGGCCACATTTATCAACTTCTAACATTGCCAATGCCTTATCTGCCGTAATATCCGTAATAATTCCATTTCCAGCAATCTGGGCATAATCTCTTACCCTCTTTAGTAATCGATTAGCGATTCGAGGTGTTCCTCTAGACCGTTTTGCAATTTCATAGGCTCCGCCTGTTTCAATTTCGACATTTAGAACTTCTGCTGTTCTATTTACAATGCACGCTAATTCTTCAGGCCGATAGTATTCTAGTCGAGAAATTACGCCAAAACGATCCCGTAAAGGCGAGGCTAAAGCCCCTGCTCTAGTTGTTGCACCAATTAACGTAAATGGTGCTAAATCCAAACGAATGGACCTGGCACTTGGTCCTTTACCAATAATAATATCTAAAGCATAATCTTCCATGGCAGAATATAATATTTCTTCCACATGTCGAGATAGCCGATGAATTTCATCAATAAATAAGACATCTTTCTCCCCTAAATTAGTTAGGAGGGCTGCTAAATCCCCTGGTCGCTCAATAGCAGGCCCTGAGGTAACGCGAAAATTAACACCTAATTCATTAGCTATAATGGCTGCCAATGTGGTTTTTCCTAAACCAGGCGGACCATAAAGCAAAACATGGTCTAGTGCTTCCTCCCTCGAAAGGGCAGCCTGAACAAATATGGAAAGGTTATTCTTAACCTTATCTTGACCAATATATTCACTTAGACGACGTGGTCTAAGACTATATTCCCAAGTATCACTATCCTGTTCATTACCAGCGATAATTCGGTCTTCCACGATTATCTATTACCTCCCATAAATTCCCTAAGTGCCGATTTTATTAACTCTTCTACAGAATGTCCATTTTTCCCAATCCTTTTAAGAATAGGCAGTATCTCATTTTGATTATATCCTAACGCTAATAATGCCTGTAATGCTTCCTCAATAGCATCACCAGCAGACGACGATATACCGGAGGTTTGATTTTCGCTCATATCTTCCTCAGTAATAAGCCCAATTTTATCCTTTAATTCAAGAATTACTCTTTCAGCAGTCTTCTTGCCAATTCCAGGTAATTTTGTTAGAATTCCTATGTTTTTTTGACTGATAGCTATACGAAATTGCTGTGGATCAATTGCTGATAAAATCCCCATAGCTACTTTAGGGCCAATACCCGAAATCGACATTAACTGTAAAAACAAATCATACTCATCTTGCGTATAAAAGCCATATAACAACAATGCATCTTCACGTACGTACATATAAGTAAATAAAGATGCCACTGCACCAATAGAAATCTTTTGACGAGTAGATTGCGCAATGAAAATCCGATATCCAATACCATGGACATCAAGAAAACAATGGTCTACTGCTAAATGTGATACTGTCCCGCGCACATACCCAATCATATCTTATTTCCCCACACTTTATTTTCTGAATTAGATTTTATACCAAGCCGTGCTTTTAAATGAGCACGGTTATTATTTTTTTCTAATAAGTTAGTACAAACCAATTCTTGTCTTATATTACTGCAGTGTGTTGTACAAATAGCAACTGCCAAAGCATCTGCAACATCATCAGGATGAGGTTTGGAAGGTAAGTTTAACAAACGCTGGGTCATGTAAATTACCTGCTCCTTGGTAGCATTGCCATATCCTACTACTGCCTGCTTTACTTGCAAAGGTGTAAATTCCGTTAATTTCACAGAATTTTGAGCTGCCGCTAATAATATAACACCTCTAGCTTGCGCTACAGTTATAGCAGTACGCACATTCTTATTAAAAAATAACATTTCAACCCCCATAATATCGGGCTTATATTTTTTTATAATTACATCAATCTCATGATGAATAATAGCTAAGCGATCTTCTGTACTCATTTTAGAACTGGTTTGAATGGCACCATAATCTAAAGCTTTAAGATGACTACCTTCTAAATTTACAACTCCATAGCCACAGATTGCCGTCCCTGGATCAATACCTAATGCTAACATAAAAATAGCCTCCCTTACCAACTATAGTAAATTCGACAAGCTCATGCATGATTCCTTTTTGCAACGAAAACAAAAAAAGATAAGAGGAGCTACCTCCCCTTATCTTGACTGCATTCCTTCTAAAGTCCTCAATAATTCTTCCTTAGATTGTACTGCCATACCTTTTTGTAACTCTTCAACATCTTGCGGCATAAGTTTATTAACTTGGATGGCCGTTACCTCTTTTACAATAGGCTTATAACCTGGTTTTCCATAAAAAACTGCAACATGGCCATCTTTTACACCAATGAAGATATTATTAGCATGCTCACGGCAATAATTATCAACTTTCAATGTCATCACCGCTTCATTGTTGTCAAACTTTTCAAATTCCCATCCTTGATAAATTTTCTGCATTTGATAAATATTTAATCCTACTATATTGTCTGTAGGTTTAGTTCTTAAAATCTCTTCCTCATTACATCTAAGATATAAAATTTTTTGTACAATATCTGTATTACTTGTTATTTTGATTTTACCATCTTGTTTTACAACCTCACTTTCTTGGGGAAGAATAGAATTATCTCTACCGGAAAAAGGTAGGTAACCTATATAATATGCTGATACACCCATTATGAATAGTAAAGCTGCACATAGTAAGGCATATTTCTTATTAACCCTTT
>JARBUM010000131.1 GCA_029239675.1 Pelosinus sp.
TTTCACAGATGTACCTGCAAAACATTGGGCTTATGATGCGGTAGCAAAATTGGCTAATGCTGGTATCGTTGACGGTTATGGCGATGGTACATACAGAGGTGACAAAACGATCACTCGTTACGAAATGGCTCAAATGGTAGCAAAAGCTATGGCTCATTCCGATAAAGCGGATGCTGAACAAAAAGCTAGCATTGACAAATTGTCCGTGGAATTCGCAGACGAATTAGAAGGCTTAAATGTTCGTGTAACTAAATTAGAGAAAAACTCCTCAACTGTTAAAGTCACTGGTGAAGCTCGTTTAAGATTTGAAGATTATGCTGATGATGATAAAGGTACTGACATTGGCTTACGTACTCGTATTCACCTTAATGGTCAAATTAATGATGAATGGTCATATTATGGTCGTTTGCAATCCGTCAATAATTTAGACAATGGTGGCGGTGATGATACTGTAACCATGAATAATGCTTTTGTTAAAGGACCGATCTTAGGAGCAACTGCGACCATTGGACGTTTTGATGACTTCTATAATTCTGGTTTAATGATTGATAGCACATTAAATGGTGTGGACTTTGCGTTTGGTAATGTATTGAAAACTAATATTTTCTATGGCAAAGACAACAGTACAGATGCATTTGGTAGGGCTGATCGTTTAATGTCCACTGGTATTGTTTTAGGTTATGCTACTTCAAAGGCTACTACAATTAATGGTGGTTACTATCAATTTGAGAATACATCCAATGCTACTTATTTTGATGGTGATGATAAACGTGATGTTTGGGAAGCTGGCTTTACAACCAAGTTGAGTCCTAATTTCAGATTAACTGGCTCTTACGGACAATCTGATGCTGCTACTGAAGATACAGCATATTATGCTGAAATTGGCTACAAGGGTGCTAATAAAGCTAAAGTAGGTTCTTATGGTGCTTGGGTTAACTACCGTAATTTAGAAGCTAATGCAGCTCCTAAGACTACTTTTGATGGTGCATACACTTCTCGTGGTCAATTGAATAATGGTGCTAAAGGCTATGAAGTTGGATTTAATTACACACCAGTATTGAATACTGTTCTTCGTGTAAAATATGCTAACCTTGAAACAACTGCTGCTGGTGCTGCTTCTGGCGATCAAGATTTTTATCAAGCACAAGTTGAGTTCTTCTTCTAAGAATTACTCACTGAAAAGCCACTAACAATTTGTTAGTGGCTTTTTCTAATTCTTCTTACCATATTCCAATTCTCCTGCAATTTCCAGCAGGAGATGACAAACAATACCACGAAGTATAATAGATCAAATAATCTTGAAAGGTGGAGAAATTATGAAGAAAAAATTTATGATTGGCCTATTGGCCTTTTGCATGCTATCCGTAGCCGTAGTGCCAGTTACTCAAGCTGCGATTTTTGGGGATCTTCTAAAAGTAGGCGGTATATCCATCTTAATTGATAAGTTCTCTGGTCAATTGAATGGCTTTATCAATACTTTGACTTTTAAACATGGCGTTGGCAATCAATTTGCTACAAAAGTCGTTCCCATCCTCAGCTTCGGCAGTGGTGGTTACATAGGAGCTGCTCAGGTAATTGGTACACAGGATCTGATCGACAGAACTCAAGCCATAGTGCAGATTGAAGGGAATTTTAACGGAAGCCAATTCCGTGTCAAAGCTTTAATACCAATTGACAGCAAAAATCCTGTAAACTTCTCTCGTGTCAATGGGGTAGGAGTGTCAGCCATTATTGATGTGAAAATTTAGTAAAGAATATGTTTTTGAACCACAAAAGCACAATACTGCTATTGCAGTACACAAAGGAACGTAAAACCAACTTTGTGTCCTTTGTGTCTTTGTGGTTCAATTTTTTGGCCCTATAATAAATGTTAGAGCATTTCCAGTTAGCAAAACTGGCTACCCCAACATTTATTATAGGGCCAGTTTTTTATCTTTTTCTCTGTGCCCTCTGCGCCTCTGTGGTTAATACATTCCTTTATGTTCTTTTTTATTACCTCACAATCAAAGTCCAGCAGGAAAATTTTGTAGCTATCGCGAATGAACTATACAAACAGACAAAAAGCAGAAGGGGGATATACATTACATGTGGCGTAAATTTATAAGCTTGACGATACTTACATTATTTATATGTTCTAATATGGGATTGGTTTTTGCCAATGCTGTTCCAGAAAAGACAGTAATGGATAAGGTGACAGCAGTAGAGAAATTCTTTTATGGTACGGAAATGACAGGAGCATTAGTAGATCGTATAACTACATTAGAAAAGGATGTATACGGCAAGGAAAGTAAAGATCCATTGCTGACGAAAGCGGATACTCTTTACTCTTCAACATATGACAATTTTATTGACCAACCATCCTTTTTAATTAAACTGAATGCAATCGAATGGTCTCTGACCCATACAGTGACTGTCCAACCAGCTAAGCTGCGGATTGAAAATCTAGAACGTGTTTTAACAGGTAACATTGAAGCAGGATCATTGAATGATCGTCTAATGAAGTTGCTAAAGCTAGCTTACGCCAATGGTGAAGTGGTCATTACCAATGTAACCTTAAGTAAGGATAGTTTATTAAAGATTAAATTAACTACACCATTAGACACACGCACAAGTCGCCAAGGAGATACAGTGTTATTCCAAGCTGCAGATGACATTTATGTAGATGGACACCTAGTGATCCCCAAAGGTGCTCAAGGTAAAGGAACCGTGAATAAGGTGAAAGGATCCAAAAATTTTGGGAGAGATGCTGAATTACAGATAGGCTTTGATAGGGTGGAAACCATTGATGGTACTGCCATCAATACCACATTAGGCGAAAAGGCCAAAGAGGAAAACAAATCCTTAGCTACAGCTGCAGGTGCATCACTGGCAGGTATGGTTATACTAGGACCTGTAGGCATAGTTGGTGGAGCGTTTGTACATGGTAAAGAAGTAACAATTCCAGCTGGTGTTGAAATGTATATTCAAATCAAAGACGAAACCACATCCTATGGTGTACAAGGGAAATAAAAAGGTTTATTTTTACAAAAGCCGTCATTAGACGGCTTTTTCTACATATTGCCGTATGGAGTTATGTAGAAAAAGTGATATAATGATAGAATATAAAATGAGTTTTTTTGGGGATAATATAAGTTTTCATAAACCACCAAGACACAATTCCGCTGATGTGGTACACATAGAACCCATTGTGTCCTTTGTGGTTGGATTATGTTTCAAATGGGGCATAATGCTATTAAGTAAATATTTTTTTGATAGGAGAAAATAATGCGAATAAAGAAATTGATGGTTTGTGCTTCCGTGCTGATGTTAGTTTCTAGTGCTTCTATGGTAGGACAGGCCGCTGATAAAGAAAATAATGAAACAGCTAAACCTAAGGGTGATTCTCAAAAAAATGTAGTAGCTAAATCAGAGACTAAAGCCCCGATTGTAATTGAGGCAGATAACTTGTCATTCAGCGAAGAGACTGGTGACGTATTTGCCGAAGGAAATGTAGTTGTAAAACAACATACAGATACACTTCTTACAGATATTATGCACGGCAATAACAAGACAACAGAAGTATGGATTGACGGCAAAGCGACCTTACAGCAACCAGGTACGGAACTGGTTGGTACAGGCACCCATTATAACTATACCACTCGTTTAGGTAACATGCATGATGTAACAGGTCTAGTGGGCAAAGAGCATATTTCGAGTAATAACCTTGAATTTTATCCGGGAAAATTAGTGGCTCATGATTCCACAGCGACGAAATGCCCGGCTATAGTTCCTGATTATCATATGAGTGCTGACAAAATCGAGATTTGGCCTGGGGAAAAGATGATTGCTTATAATGCTAAGTTTTGGATAGGTAAAACAGTTATTTATTCAATGCCCAAATATCAAACATCTATACAACCAGGTGAAGAAAAAAGCGCCTTTCCTCGTATTGGTTATCATTCGGGGGATGGTTTGTATATTTCTCAGCATTTAGAATACCCGATTGCGAATAGACTAACAGCTTTTGCTGATCTCGATTATTATTCTAAACATGGTCTTGAACCTGCATTTGGTTTTATTAGTAAGCAAAAAGGCTATAGCTTAAAACTCTACCAAAGTAGCGAAGAAAATGGTGATGATGAATGGATTAAGAAAGAACCAGAGCTTCTTTTTACACTAGATCCTATACGAGTTGGTAAAGTTGTAGGGAGTTTTTCTGCTAGCAACGGCAAATGGAAAGAAAACAATGTTTCTGGTTGGCGACAAGATTACAATTTGTACTTCAGTCGCGATCCTATCCAACTTAGCAAAGTAGTTACTCTAAACGTTGGAACGGGTTTTGAAAAAGTACATTATGGCTATGATGATTCATCCAATAATATATGGCGCTTAAATGCGGGTATAACAGCAAAACCAAATGATAGATTGGAAACATGGGTGACATATGCCTATAATAAGCAATCAGGAACTTCGGTTTACAATTATGACAGGATTGACAATGACCGTGAACTATATACTGGATTTATGTACAAAGTGGATAAAATGAATTCTGTGGGTGTCAAAATGGACTATGATCTCGATCATAGTAAAGTGGAAGATCTAGATTATACTTGGCGTCGTAATTTACATTGCTGGGAAGCTGATATTACCTATCGTGAGAAGCGTAGTCAAGTAAATGTTAAAATATCTACCGTTGCATGGTAATAAGATAAAGGGGATAACTTGTATTGAAAAAATCATTCTTAGATATTATTGGACGAATGCAAGATTGCAATATTATGGTGATTGGCGATGTAGTAGCTGATGTGTATCTAGAAGGCAAAATATCTCGTATATCTCGAGAAGCACCTGTATTGATATTGGAACATGTAGAAGAAAAAGTGGTTCCTGGCGGTGCTGCCAATGTGGTACACAATACAGCTACATTAAGTGGCAATGTATTTGCAGTAGGTGTTGTAGGTCAGGATTATGCCGGACAAGAATTAGTCCGAATTTTATCAAGTAAAAATGCTAATACTGTTGGATTAGTGACTGATAGTAGTCGTCCGACCATTAGTAAAACTCGAGTGATGGCTGGTGGGCAGGCGACAGTACGCCAGCAGATTGTACGTATTGATAAAGAAAAGAAAGAAGCATTAAATACTCATATTGAAGAAGCCATTAAGGATTATATAACGACTCACATTGTTGACATGCGTGGTGTAGTGATAAGTGACTATGGTAGTAATACTGTTACTTCAGAAATACAACGTCATGTTATTGATAGTTGTCGAAAAATGGATATTCCTTGCATAGTCGATTCCAGATATAATATAATGGAATATAGTGGCATTGGTATTGTAAAGCAAAATGAGTCGGAAGCAGCTAAAGCAGTAGGGTATGATATTGTGGATCAACGCACCTTATTGAGTGCTGGACAAACAATTTTAGAAACTCTAAATGCAAAGGCGGTTCTTATTACCCGTGGTCCAGATGGTATGACATTGTTTGAAGAAAAGGGTAAAGTCACACACATTCCAGTTACCAATAAAAGTGAAGTATACGATGTAACTGGTGCTGGCGATACGGTAGTCGCAACGATGATTCTAGCTTTGGCAGCAGGAGCATCTTATGAAGATGCTGCCCGTGTGTCTAATTTCGCTGCGGGGATAGTAGTGAAAAAGTTAGGTACGGCAACTACCACACCTAATGAACTCCGACAAGCGATTGGGGAACATTTTGAATGAAAGCAGGTTGATTGAGTATGAAAATAATAGAGGATTGTAAAATAAAGAATATAGCTAAGCAACTAAAAGCCGATGGTAAAACAATTGTTTTTACCAACGGCTGTTTTGACATTCTCCATGCTGGGCATGTTAGATACTTACAAGCAGCTAGAGAATTGGGCGATTGCTTAATCGTCGGTCTCAATAGTGACTCTTCGGTACGCACCTTAAAAGGTCCAACTCGCCCCATAAATAATGAAGAGGATCGAGCCGAAGTATTGTCGGCTCTTTCTGCTGTTGATTATGTGGTGATTTTTGCAGATAATACTGCAGAACGTTTAGTAACTGAAATTGAGCCGGCTTTCTATGTTAAAGGCGGGGATTACAATGTTAAAGAATTGCCCGAGGCTCAAATCGTTGCGAAATATGGTGGAGAGACAGTCCTCATCCCTGAGGTTGTTGGTAAATCATCTAGTAGTATTATAAAAAAAGTACAAGGAAAAGAAATTTGAGCACAACGACAATAATGGGGTTTAATTTATGTATAAAAACATCTTAATTGTAAAACTCAGTGCCATTGGTGATGTAATTCATGCTTTGCCTGTAGCAGATGCACTAAAAAAATGCTACCCACAGGCGCGAATTACTTGGGTAGTTGAAAAGCCAGCTTATGATCTGCTAACCAATAATCCAGATATTGACGAAGTCATTATTTTCGACAAGCCTAAATTTAAATCAATTTCTGGCTTTGTTAGATATGCTCCTGGCTTTATTAGACATTTACGAGAAGCAAAATTTGATCTGGCTCTTGATTTGCAAGGACTATTTAAAAGCGGTATGATTAGCTTTTTAAGTGGCACTACTACAAGATTGGTATATGAGAATACGCGTGAGGGAAGCCATTTGTTAAGTCAGCGTATTGTGGGTGCTCATAGTAAAGGACATGTTGTAGAACGTTGTTTGGACGTGGTTCGTTCTT
>JARBUM010000032.1 GCA_029239675.1 Pelosinus sp.
GATTTTCAACTTGGCAGTTAATTATGGTGGTCGGGCAGAAATTGTACGTTCTGTTCGGATGATTGGCGAAAAAATTGCTAGAGGTGAAATCTTACCTGAGGATATTAATGAAAATAGTATACTGGAAAATCTATATACCGCTGATTTACCTGATCCTGATTTGATCATTCGGCCTAGTGGTGATTTTAGAATTAGTAACTTTTTATTATGGCAATCAGCGTATGCAGAGTTTTGGTTCACTGATATTTATTGGCCTGATTTTAAGCCTGAACATTTTCTTCAGGCCATTGCCGATTATCAGAGACGGGAACGTAGGTTTGGGGGATTAAAAAAATAAGGCTACAGGTAGGTGCTTGAATGCTTGGTACACGGGTTTTAACAGCAGTAATAGGTATACCTATTACTATTTATATAGTAAATTATGGAGAGTGGCTTTTTGCAGTTGCTATTCTTATTCTTACATTATTAGCATGGCATGAATTTTATATTATGCTACGAAATAAGAGTGTAAATGTATTTTATACTCTTGGGCTTCTATTAAATTTCTTCATTTTAGGGTGTGCATGGCTGGGAAACTCTCAAGAAATGATAATGACTTTGGTTTTTTCTATTTTGTTTATGTTAATGAAAATGATAGCGTCAGGTAATAAATTTACAATTGCCGATGTAGCTTTTTCCATACTTGGTGTTACTTATATTGGGATTTTATTTTCTCATTTATTATTACTTAGATATACTGATAGTACCTTATATATAGCTACTTCTTTGGGAACCTTATCTGCAGGAGCGAGCTATCTGTGGTTAGCCTTTATCGGAACTTGGGCCAATGATACTTTTGCTTATTTTGTAGGATCACGTTTTGGTAGACATAAACTTTGCCCAGCAATAAGTCCTGCTAAAACAATAGAAGGTTCTGTTGGAGGTATGTTTGGTAGTATACTGGCTATTATAGTGCTAGGATTATTGTTTAAATTACCAGTAAGCCATAGTGTAGTTATGGGAATATTAGTTGGCGTTACTGCACCTATTGGTGATTTAGCAGAATCTGCTATTAAGCGCTTTGCAGGTGTGAAAGATTCTGGCAAATTATTACCAGGACACGGTGGTATTTTAGACCGTTTTGACAGCATATTATTTACAGTGCCTGTTATTTATTACTATATGCATATTTTTGTACTAAGATAGACTGCTGCTTTCTATTATCTTTGGATTTCAATATAATTAAGTATGCTAAGGGAGAATTCTACAATGCAACATATAGCAATTTTAGGTAGTACGGGTTCCATTGGAACACAAGCTTTAGAAGTTATTGCAGCTAACCCCGGTACATTTTCCGTAACTACGCTGGCTGCTTATCATAATGATAGTTTGTTAGAAAAGCAGATTGAGTATTTTAAGCCTGAAATAGCTGTATTGGTTGATAAAAGAGCAGCTGACAGACTTATAAGGCGGTACTCAGGTCCAACAATTATCTTAACGGGTGAGGAAGGATTATTGGCTGCAGCTACTTACAATAAAGTTAATACGGTGTTGACATCCTTAGTTGGATTTGCTGGCTTGAAGCCGACACTAGCAGCAATTAAGGCTGGCAAAAACATTGCATTGGCTAATAAAGAAACGTTAGTAGCTGCTGGTGAATTAGTAACCCAGCTGGCAAAAGAACAAAATGTAAAAATTCTGCCAGTAGATAGTGAACATAGTGCAATTTTTCAATGCCTTCAGGGTGAAAGTATAAAAAATATACAGCGTATTCTTCTTACGGCTTCAGGTGGGCCCTTTCGTGGTTTGAAAAGAGAAGAGTTAGAGCATGTTACAGTAGAAGATTGTTTACGTCATCCTAATTGGTCAATGGGAAAAAAAATTACGGTTGATTCCTCTACTTTAGCCAATAAAGGGTTAGAAGTGATTGAGGCTCGGTGGTTATTTGATGTTACATATTCTCAAATTGAAGTTGTTGTACATCCTGAGAGCATTATTCACTCTATGGTTGAATTTTTGGATGGATCGGTTATCGCACAATTAGGAAAACCTGATATGAGAGTACCTATTCAATATGCCCTTACCTATCCTGAACGAATTGTTGCAAATTATCCTAGGCTTGATTTTAAAACATTGTCAACGTTAACCTTTTCTTCTCCAGATGTGATTACTTTTCCCATCTTACAACTTGCTTTTACTGCAGGGAATACTGGAGGAACATTACCATGTGTATTCAACGCTGCCAATGAGGAAGCGGTTTATGCTTTTCTTGCAGGAAAACTGCGTTATCTTGATATTTTCTCAGTTATACAAAGTGTAATGGAAAGTCATAAAATTATTAGTATACCTGATTTGAATGATATTTACGATGCAGATTTATGGTCGCGTATGCAGGCTAAAGAGGTTTTAAAGGCGATTAGGGAATAGGTTTATTACTAAGGATAGGAGTGATTTTATTGTTAATGACAACAGTTGCTACCATTTTTGTATTTGGTTTATTAGTATTTGTTCATGAGTTAGGCCATTTTGTTACAGCAAAAATGACTGGTATGCGAGTGGATGAATTTGCTATTGGTTTTGGGCCTAAACTAGTTAGTTATAAACACGGCGAAACGTTATATTCTTTACGTATTATTCCACTAGGCGGTTTCAATAAAATTGCTGGCATGGATCCTGATGAAGAGCAGGATGAAGGTTCTTTTAGTACAAAGTCTATTCCTGCCAGAATGTTAGTCATTATAGCAGGATCAACTATGAATTTTTTGTTGCCCATCTTATTATTTATGACTATTTTCTTGAGTTCAGGTATTGATACACCTTTAAATGCACCTATCGTTGGTAATGTTTTTGCTGATAAGCCTGCAGCTCAAGCGGGCCTATCTCTTGGTGATAACATTATCTCAGTTAATGACCAAGACATTGCTTCATGGCGAGAATTTGTAAATATTGTACAAGTGAATGCTGGTAATAAGTTAACATTGCGCTATCAACGTAATGGAGAAATAAAAACAACAGTAGTTACTCCAGAATATGATGAAAAAGCCAATCGCGGTATTATTGGTGTTATGCCACAGATTGAAAAATATCATCCTGGCTTTATAGAAGCATTTGGCTTATCTGTTAAACAGACATACTTGGTAGCGAGTAGTATGGTAGTCGGTATAGCACAAATGGTTACAGGCCAGGTTGCTGCTGAAGTAGCTGGTCCCATTGGTGTGGCACAAATGGCAGGAGAAGTAGCACAATTAGGATTGATGCCATTGCTGCAATTCGCTGCACTTCTTAGTATTAATTTAGGGCTTATTAATTTATTGCCAGTGCCTATGCTTGATGGTGGGCATGTTGTTACGTTAGCAGTGGAAGGGCTACGGGGTAAACCCTTAAATAAAAGACATATGCAATTGATACAAATGATTGGATTTGCTTTATTGATGCTCCTATTTTTAGTGGCTACTTTTAAAGATATTTCTAGATTAAAGATATTTTAACGAAACGGGATGTATCCTTATTTTAGAAGAATGAGAAAATAGAGTATGATTTAATAAGATAAAGATTTCTAGAGCCTAGATATAGAGGATTTTGGGGTGAGAAAATGAGTGAATTTTTGCAGCGTAAAAAAACATGTCCCATACAAGTTGGCAAGGTAATAGTTGGCGGTACAGCTCCTATCTCTGTACAATCCATGACAAATACAAAAACTAATGATGTAGCAGGTACAGTAGCTCAAATTGTGCAATTAGACTCAGTAGGATGCGATATAGTACGTTTAGCGATACCTGACATGTCTGCAGCATTAGCAATAAAAGAAATTAAATCGAAAGTACAGTTGCCTTTAATTGCCGATATTCATTTTGATTATCGATTAGCGATTGCTGCTATAGAAAATGGTATAGATGCTTTGCGTATTAATCCTGGAAATATTGCTGATGCTACCCATGTTGCAATGATTGTTAAAGAAGCCAAAATACGCAATATTCCTATTCGTATAGGGGTAAATGCTGGTTCTTTAGAAAAAAATATATTGGAGAAACACGGTGGACATCCTACACCTGCTGGTATGGTAGAAAGTGCACTGCAGCATATTGCTATTTTAGAAAAAATGGATTTTCGAGATATTAAAATATCCTTAAAGGCAAATGATGTTCCTATGACCATTAAGGCTTATCAGTTGATGTCTGAAACAGTAGACTATCCCTTACACTTGGGAATTACGGAAGCTGGAACCATAAAATCCGGGATTATTAAATCAGCAGTAGGTATTGGTGCTTTATTAGCGCAAGGTATTGGTGATACCATACGTGTATCTTTAACAGGTGATCCAGTGGAAGAAGTAAAAGCTGCCAATGAAATATTAAAATCCTTAGGCTTAAGAGAATATGGACCAACTTTGATTTCATGTCCAACTTGTGGACGTTGTAATATCAATCTGGCAGAAATTGCGGAACAAGTTGAACAAAAACTTAGCAATGTACGAAAGCCAGTTAAAGTTGCTGTTATGGGATGTGTTGTGAATGGCCCAGGCGAAGCTAAGGAGGCTGACATTGGTATTGCTGGTGGAAAAGGACAAGGATTAGTATTCCGTAAAGGTGAAGTCATTAAGACCGTCCCAGAAGATCAGCTAATAACAGCATTATTCACAGAAATTGATAAACTCATTGAGGAGGAAAACTAAAATATGCTTGTATCACAATTATATGCTCCTACATTACGGGAAACTCCTGCAGAAGCGGAAGTGGTAAGCCATCAGCTGATGTTACGGGCTGGTATGATTCGCAAGGCTGCCGGTGGAGTTTATACTTATATGCCATTGGCTCTAAGAGTACTTAGAAAAATTGAAAATATTGTACGTCAAGAAATGGACGCTAAAGGAAGTCAGGAATTATTAATGCCGATTATACAACCAGCAGAAATGTGGCAGGAAACTGGACGCTGGAATGTATACGGTGATGAAATGTTTAGATTAAAGGATCGTCATAATCGTGATTTCTGCCTTGGACCTACCCATGAAGAAATGATTACTACATTAGTACGCTCAGATGTACGTTCTTATCGACAATTACCTTTGAAACTTTATCAAATTCAGAATAAATATCGTGATGAACGACGTCCTCGTTTCGGTTTAATGCGTGGTCGTGAATTTATTATGAAAGATTTATATTCCTTTGATAAAGATGAGGAAGGGCTTGCAAAAAGCTATGATCAAATGTATGAAGCATATACTACTATATTTAACCGTTGTGGGCTAACCTTTAGGGCTGTAGAAGCTGATGGTGGGGCAATTGGCGGCAGTGGTACTCATGAGTTTATGGTTATTGCTGATTCAGGTGAGGCCGCTATTGTATATTGCCCTTCATGTGATTACGCAGCAAATGTGGAAAAAGCGGAATTGAAGGCTATCCTAATGCCTGAAGAAGAATTAGAAAACTTATCTGTCATTGATACACCAGGAACGAAGTCCATAGAAGCGGTAACGAATCTATTAGGAATTAGTGCAGCTAAGACAATTAAAACTCTTGTTTATAATACTGATAAAGGCGTTGTAGTAGCATTAGTTCGTGGTGATCACGAAGTCAATGAAATTAAATTGCAAAATATAGTGGATTGTTTAACAATAGAATTGGCAGATGAGAAGACTGTATCAGAAATGTTAGGTAGTACTCCAGGATTTATTGGCCCAGTTGGTATAAAAATTCCCATGCTTATTGCTGATACCACTGTCATGAATCTGTATAATGCAGTCTGTGGCGCAAATACTCCTGATAAACACTATCGTAATGTGAATGCCAAACGCGATTTTTCTCCTACTGTGGTTGCTGATATTCGTTTAATTCAGGAAAATGATCCTTGTCCACATTGTGACTTACCAGTGAAAACAGCAAGAGGAATTGAAGTAGGTCAAGTATTCAAATTGCATACTAAATATAGTAAAGCGTTAAAAGCTACATATCTGGATGAGAATGGTAGAGAAAAGCCTATGGTTATGGGATGCTATGGTATCGGCGTGAGCCGCACAATGGCTGCAACCATTGAGCAAAATAATGATGAATACGGAATCGTTTGGCCGGTAGCCATTGCGCCATATCATGTAGTGATTGTACCTGTTAGCCCTAAAGATGAGGCACAGATGTCATTATCAAATACAATATATAAAACATTGACTACTTCTGGTATAGAAGCTGTGTTTGACGATCGTAATGAACGTCCCGGAGTGAAATTTAAGGATGCTGACCTGATTGGATATCCTTTAAAAATCACTGTTGGGCCGAAAACGATTAATGAGAATATAATTGAAGTCAAAGTAAGACGTACGGGAGAAATTTTTTACTTTGATGTAAATAATTACTTAGAAGAGATAAAAGCGTTATTGGCAAGAATATAAAGACTACCGTATCCCTGTGTAAAGGGATACGGTATAAAGAAAAAGAAACCACAAAGGTGCTATCAACTACTTTCTGCTCAATTTAATGAGGATTGTAAGATTGCGCCTTTGTGGTTTTATAAAGTATACTAAGTTAATCTTGCCACTGTTTCCAGATATCGGGGCAATAACCTATCGTTGCTGCTTTAGCAGTATTTCTTACTATAGGAGTTCTAAACAGTAAGGGATTTTTCAATAAAATGTCTTCTGTATTGTGGATTATATATTGTAGGTTACTTGCTTGATATTCCTTACTTTCTGTATTAATTAAGTCTTTTAAGTTGATAAATCTTTTTATACTATTTAATTCTCCTTTGCTTAACTCCTTAATGGTTAAGTCAATAAATTGGTAGGAGATTTTTCGTTCTTTAAAATATCGTTCTGCTTTGCGTGTATCTTGACATTTTTTTGTCCCAAATATTTGGATATTCATAAATTGACCTCTCTTTTTTGTTAATGTCTATTAATAAAATATCCTAATAGGTAGAGAAAAGCAATTAAAACTAAAGAAATAGGTCATTATAAATAAGAATTAGTCATCAAATAAAATGGCAGGAGTAGCTCAAATGGAGAGTGAAATAATGGTTGAAACGGAGTTTAAAGCAGTTGTTTTAGGTAATGAGATAAATTTGAATAAAATTTCTCAACATTTCGGTAGTAATCGTAAATTGAAATGGGAAGAATATTTAGTACTTAAAGGTACTGAATTACAAGGTATTGTACGTGAGATAGAAAGAAAGAGAGTTTATTTATTTCATTTTGGCAGTATTGTATTTTTAAACTTTCAACATCATGAAATTATGGACGTTGTTACTTATTTAAAAACCATTGAGATTAGTATAAATGATACAAATACATTTAGATATGTTGATGAGTATAAAATTGAAAGTAATCTAGAGAGTGAATTTGCCATTAATAACGATTATATGGTAATAAAGCAGCAAGAGGAGTACCATTTTGATATTGTTTCCACTGTATTAGCAAAGTCCGTAGCCTTAGAAAAAATCGAGTCAGATATCTCCCGTGTTTTGGATGAAATTGAAGATGTGGTTAATAATCTACACCAAGGAGAATTGGCAGTATCAGATGAAAAACTAGCAAAGATGTCAGCTAGTATTTTAGGATTTAAGTTAAGTACTATTTCCTATGTTATGTTATTGGACAAACCAGCTATCACTTGGAACAATGAAAGTGCTGGCGAACTATTTAATGAACTTACCATATTATTTGAATTGACGGATCGTTATGAGAAACTTCGTCATAAAATAGATACACTAATGGATATTACAGAGGTTTTTTCAGGATTGGCACACGCCAAACGAGGAACACGATTAGAATGGGCTGTTATTATTTTGATTGCTATTGAAATTTGTTTGTCTTTATTTAGTATGTTTTTTGCTAGGTAATCAAATGTTGACCAAAAATATCCAAGGTACTATAATGTAGATAAAAGTAACTATAAGGAGGAATATAGGTGAGTGATATTGATAATATGCTAAAATTAAAAACTTGGGCTGTTGTCGGCGCAACGAATAATAAAGAAAAGTTTGGATATAAAATTTTTAAAGTAATGCTGGAGGCGGGAATCGAGGTATACCCTATTAATACTGGTATTTCTGAAATACTGGGACAAAAGTGTTATCCAACACTAAAAGATCTGCCAATAAAGCCAGATGCTGTAGATATCGTGGTGCCACCTAAAGTCGGAGAGCAAATTATGCGTGAATGTGCGGAACTTGGAATTCAAAACGTTTGGTTGCAGCCAGGGGCGGATGCTCCACAAGTTATCCAAGTAGCTAAAGAGTTAGGACTTACTGTGGTCGATGCATGTATCATGGTAGAACTTAGAAAAAAAGGGGCATGATAGTATGGCAAGTGTAATTCATGTAAATGAAGAAAATTTTCAGAGTGAAGTAGTAGAGTCGAAAATTCTTGTATTAGCAGATTTTTGGGCACCTTGGTGTGGTCATTGTACGAAATTATCCCCTGTACTTGATGAACTGGCTGCTGACATGGAGGATAAGATTAAAGTTGTAAAGATTAACGTGGATGAAAATAAAGCACTGGCACAAAAATATAGTGTAATGAGTTTACCTACTATGATACTAATTAAAGATGGCGAAAAGGTGGAAAAGCTATTGGGCTTTATGCCTAAATCGGTCATTAGCGATAAAATTACACCATTATTATAAAGAAGACTTTTGTCAGGAAAGTAAACAACCAATAACAGTGATTGCTGTTATTGGTTGTTTTTTTATAGTATTTACACTTATAAGTTCTAGATAAATCTTGTTGCTAAGAAGATGCGCCAGGTCCATTTGCGCTTTGTCATTAGCATTTAATCTACGCTTATCATAACATGAAACTGAGGATTGGCCTGAGTACAAAGGGGCACGAAGTGTTTTTTGTTCTAATTAGATTGCTAATTGAATAGACCAATAGCAACATAATTTTTTGGAGCGGAGGCAGATACATTGGCAAAAGTTGTGTTAGTTGGATCGCCTAATGTAGGTAAAAGTGTGATTTTTAATTACTTGACTGGACAGTATGTAGCAGTATCCAATTATCCAGGAACCACAGTTGATATCTCGCGTGGATATAATAAAATAAACGGCGTATTAAATGAATACATAGATACTCCAGGTATGTATTCATTTATATCTATTACAGAAGAAGAAAGAGTAGCTAGACAGTTATTATGCCAAGAGAAGCCAGATGTGGTCTTACATGTAATTGATGCTAAGAATATTCGTAGGATGTTACACCTTACGTTACAATTAATTGACATGGAGTGTCCTGTTATTTTGGTTATAAATTTGATGGATGAAGCAAAGAAACATGGTATTTTCCTTAACTTAAAACGTTTATCGGAAATTTTGGATATTCCTGTAATTGGGACAACAGCGACCAAAGGCATAGGCTTGGAAAAAGTAAAAGAAAAAATTCAAGAATATTGTCTTAGAAAATCTAGTCTTTGTCTGCAATATTCTAGTAGCATAGAGCAAACCATTATTTCGATTATGAATAAGTTAAAAGGAGATTATGGTTTGTCACGGCGAATGGTGGCTCTTTTATTGATACAAGGCGATAAAGAAATATCTAAGCTAGCATGTCATAAGGAAAGATTATTTTCTGAGATTTTAGCAGATATCAGAAAGCTGAGTTCTGGCTATCAATATAGTATGGAATATATTCTAACAGTAGAACGACAGCTTATTATTGATAATTTTTGTGATGTTATATTAGAGCAACGAGAAATGCAGCAGGAAGGGATTGGCGAAAGGTTAGGTCGTTTAACTAGAGAGCCATTTACAGGCATACCAATTTTATGTTTTGTCTTATTCTTTGGTATTTATCAATTTGTAGGAAAATTTGGGGCGGGGTTCTTAGTGGAATATATAGATATGCATCTTTTTGTTCCCTATATTAACCCCTCGGTAGAATATTATGTGTATCAGCATATACCATGGGATTGGCTGCAGTCATTGATAATGGGGAAATATGGAGTTTTTACCTTGGGATTTCGCTATGCATTTATTATTATTTTACCAATTGTTAGTACCTTTTTCTTTATGTTTGCTATTTTGGAGGATAGTGGATATTTGCCTCGTTTAGCGATGTTAATAGATAGCGTTTTTAAAACATTTGGCTTAAATGGGCGTGCTGTTATTCCTTTTGCCTTAGGGCTAGGCTGCGGTACAATGGCTGTTATGGTGAGACGTGAAAGATAAAGAAGACTAAGGTCTAAATTGTATTTTTATTGGCTTAGTGCGATTATCAATATGTACTTTCCAACCTATTTTTTCGATGATGGCACGGCGCTCAAGAAAGGATTTTGCAGCAAGAGCGCTTTCAAGATTTGTAGCTATATTGTTTTTTGATTCTGAAGATAGTTTAGTAAGAGCGGTAGAAAGAGTTTGGAACTCTTTTTTTAGATTTGTAAGTTCCTTTTCAGCATCATTAATGCTTAATATACCATCGCTGAACCACCGAAGAATAGTTGTTTGTTTTTTCTTAAGTTCACTTTGAAAATTGCTAATGGAGTTTATTTGGTAAGTATGAGATACTAAGTTATTTTGTTGAATAATAGAAGAAATGTCTTTATTGTTTGTTATAACATTACACAGGTGTTTCCATACGATATCATCAAGGTATAATGCAGAGATGGCTGGGTTACCACAGGGCGTTAGAGACTTATCTGTTCCTCCAGAGTGGCATTTGTACCATGTATATTCTCTGCCTGATGGATGTTGCTTATAATGGGCTGATAGCCCATAGCCGCAGACTGCACACTTGAGGAAATTGCGTAAGAGATATTGATGTTTTGTATTACGCGGACTTTTACGTTTGTTTTCCGTTAGAATCTGTCGTACAGCTTGAAATTGGTCAATTGTTACAATGGGAGGAATTGGAATTGGAATCCAATCTTCTTGTGGTCTAGTTATTTTCTGACGTTTATATTGACTGATTTTTTTTTCATACTTACTAAAGGACCATTTTGTACCGGCGTATTTCTCATCACTTAAAATTCGATAAATGATAGAAAGAGTAAGAGACTTATTTTGTTGATTGGTTATGTTTCGTTGACGTAAAAGTATGGCAATATCTTTAATAGTAACTTTTTTACTAAGGTACAGGTCATAGATCATTTTTACTACAGTAGCTTCTTCTTGATTGATGACGTAAGTGCTATTTTCTTCATCCCAGTCGTAGCCATAGGCGCGGCTTTTCTGTATCATCTTTCCCGTTCGTGCTTTGGCCCGTTTACCACGTAGTGTACGCTCACGAATCTTAGCCTTTTCAAATGCGCTTATAGCACCGCGGATGGAGAAGAATAGGCGTCCTTCTGGTGAGGCATCATAACTTCCGGTTACGAAGTATAATTGTATATTTGCTTTCTCAATTTCATCAGCTAATAGCAATTGGTTAGTTAAATTGCGGCTAAGACGATCAGGATCATATACTATGACATTCTCTATTAGTTTACCTTGTAGATCATTTCTAAGGCGATCTAAGGCAGGTCTTTCTAAATATTCGCCACTGTAACCATCATCAATATATTCAGATGTCTTAGAAGTTTCTAATCCCAGTTTGGCAGCATGAGCATGGCATGTCCGAATTTGATCACCAATGGAATAGCCTGTTTCGGCTTGAAGATCTGTACTTACGCGGCAGTAGATAGCATTCATAATAGCCTCCGTGAAGTAATAATGGTAGATTTTTTTAGTTACAAGATGATTTCTAGAATCCCTTTTATAGAGAATGTGATATTCAAAAATATGATATTAGTTAAAAAAATAGTATTTTTTTTGTGGATATAAAAGGAAAAGAGTGATTTTGAATAGAAATTTATTAATAAATTGAAGTACAGAGAGGATTATTCTGAATACAGCTAATAATCTTTTGCATTGAATGTAAAAGCTATAGTTCTCTAAATGGCAAAAAAGTATAGGAGGATTATTGTATGTTACAAAAAAGAAAATTGATTTTGGACAAACTTAAAAAATATATGTTACTTTTTATCGGGTCTATCTTTACTGCTGTGGGGTTAGAGGAGTTTTTGGTACCCAATCAAATCATTGATGGTGGTGTTGTTGGTATATCAATTATGGCAAGTCATCTGACCTCTTTGCCCTTAAGTCTTTTTTTGGTGCTTTTAAACCTACCATTTATATATTTAGGTTATACTCAAATCGGGAAAACATTTGCGTTATCGACAATTTTTTCCATATTGTCTTTAGCCTATTGGGTTTCTTTTTTCCATCCAATCACAGAGGTAACAAGGGATCCTTTTTTATCTGCTATTTTTGGTGGAATTATTGTTGGCGTTGGTGTTGGTTTAATCATTCGCTATGGTGGATCTTTGGATGGTACGGAAATTGTAGCTATTATCTTAGATAAACGAACAGGGTTTTCCATAGGTGAAATAGTTATGTTTTTTAATATTTTTATTTTAGGTAGTGCGGGTTTTATTTTTAGTTGGGATAAAGCCATGTATTCCTTAGTAGCATATTTTATAGCTTTTAAAGTAATTGACATAACAATTGAAGGATTAGATGAGTCAAAGGGAATATTAATTGTTTCAGATAATCCTGACGAAATATCAGATGCTCTAATGGCCCGCCTAGGAAGGGGAGTAACCATTCTTCATGGTGAAGGTGGGTATTCAGGTGAGTATAAGAAGATTCTTTATTCCGTTATTACCCGACTCGAAATTGCAAAGCTCAAAGCTATCGTGCAAGAAAAGGATGAGAATGCTTTTGTTACAATAACAGATGTGCATGATGCTATGGGTGGGAGGGTAAAGAAAAAAGCAATACACTAGCAAATTTCTTTAGCGGCAATATTGGACAAGTCGTAAAGCATATACCTTACTAGGAGGGGTGAGGATGGAAGCTACTTTTGAATATGAGCTTGATGGGGTTATATATTCTGAGAAGAACCCACCAACAGAATTTATTGATGATTTGCGAAATGCTTTAGAACCGTTTTTTATACCGCCTTTTAATCCAGCCGATTAAAATCGGCTGGCACAGAGATGGACAAGTATCTTAGCAAGAGGCTACGGATGCAAAAGAAAGATACTATCCTAATTAAATAAAAAGTTCTCCTTGCAAGAAAGGAGAAGTAGCGAATCTTATATTTTACGTGTGGTGACACGAACCTTGGAAACGCGCCGTGAAAGAATCATAGCCACTTTTTTATTATCGCTAACCATACCTTGCTCAGCACAGCTTGGTGTTATTCTAGCGTTATTGTCGGAATCCTTATTATCTCTAGCTATATGGAGCTGCTATATCGTAATGATTTTTATAATAGTTGGATGGTTATCAGGAAAATTAATACCTGGTAATTCTAGCGCGTTTTATATGGAAATACCTCCTCTACGCTTGCCTTTATTATCGAATGTCTTACATAAGGCTTTTATCCGTATGTGGTGGTATTTTGTCGAGATATTACCAGTGTTTATGGTTACTAGTTTGATTATGTGGCTAGGGGATAGATATGGTATGTTAGCATATCTGATAAGCTCTTTAGAACCTATTATGGGCTTATTGCGATTACCAATAGAAACGGCCCAACCATTTCTATTAGGCTTCTTTCGAAGGGATTATGGAGCGGCTGGATTATATGAAATGTGCGCTAATCATAGCTTAAGTAAAGAACAACTATTAATTGCTAGTGCTACATTAACTTTATTTCTTCCTTGCGTTGCACAGGTAGCGGTAATGATAAAAGAACGAGGGCTATTTGTCGCATTCATAATGCTATGTAGTGTTATCTTGTTAGCCTTTATGGGAGGTCTGTTATTATCTAGGTTATTAATTTTTTTCACCATTCAATTATAACGTCATGCACTGTAATAAAGGAGCTAATGATATGGTTCAACTTATATCGATTGTTAGGTGCAAGCAAGGAGATATTGTACGTGTAGTTCGCTTATTGTTAACTGGAGGAGAGCATTTGCGTAAGCTAACTGCTTTTGGAATATTGCCAGGCGCAAGAATCGTAATCTTACAAACTTGCCCCGCATATGTACTAAAAGTGGGATGCACAGAAATTGCTTTAGACTATGAAATAGCAAAAAATATTATTGTAACCAATAAAGAAGATAGTATCTTATAGGCGCAAATCCGCTATTTGATCACAACGTTCACAAAGTAAACCACCTGGATGCTAGAAAAAAAGACTTAGCAATAGGCCAAGTCTTCTGAGGAGCTATTTATTTGGGACATCTCTACAATTATTCGTTTTTACAACCTTATTTAAAGCAGTAATCAGTGACCTTATGTCGATACCGTGAGCTGCCGCTCCTTGTCCAATATTTTCAAAACGTGCAGCCGAGCAACCAAAGCATCCCATCCCATGATTTCGAAAAACGTCAATCGTTTGTGGGTATTGTTCAACAACTTTTGAAATACTCATATTTTCAGTAATAAGCATGAGAAGACCTCCTAAGCGTTAATAATAATCTGTGAACTGATAGATAGTTTAATCAAAAGAGAAAATGTTATACTAAATTTAGGCTAGCATTTTATTTAAAAGCAAGGTAGAATGTTGTAGAAAATAGTTGAATGTTGCTATATAGGTATATGATCATTATTGTAAAAGGAGGTGGCAAAGATTGAATATAAAAAAAGGGCAAACGTATTTATTATTAGGACTAATTATAATCTTTTTATTTCTTACTTTTCCTAAGTTTGGAACCCAATCAGTGGTAGCAAGTTATGATAAAAACAATCCTGTTAACCTTCAAGATGTACCTATTCTAAATTACCACAAAGTCGACATACTAAATCATGCTCTGTCTGTATCACCTCAAGAATTTGAAGAACAAATGGAGTATTTATACAAAAATGGATATCATACGATTACTCCTGATCAACTAATGGCTTATTTGAAGTCTGGGAAAACGTTGCCAGATAAGCCTATTATGATTACCTTTGATGACGGCTATCTTGATAATTATACTAATGCATATCCTATAATGAAGAAATATGATTTTACGGCGACTATTTTTATAATTACAAACCTAATTGGCCAAGATAAGAGATTTATGACTTGGGAACAAGTCAAAGAAATGCAACAAAATGGTATGGTTTTTGGTTCTCATACTGCGAATCATAAATCCCTCACAAGTCTCACAAAAGAACAAGTGATGAATGAACTGAATGAATCTCGTGATGAAATGATACGGAAGCTAGGGAAACGACCTAAGTATTTTGCATATCCAACGGGAACTTACAATGCAGAGATTGAAGAGATGGTTAGAACAGCAGGATATAAAGCCGCATTCACTATTGAATATGGGCAAGTTGGAGCTGATAGCGATGTATACCTTTTGCAAAGGATTCCTATTTTTAAAGGGCAAAAAACCTTCCGAAGCTTCTTTATCCGCTTAAATGGTGCACCCATTTTAGAACCACTTGGTCTGATAAAGAACTAAATTAATATAAAAAAACTAGGACAAAAGACTTTAGAGATGGGTCTTTTGTCTTTTATTTTTAAATGCAGAAAATTCCTCCAGTATTAAGAAGGATTTTATTTTATAAAAATAGAACACTAAAAGTGGGTAATTGTGGTGGAAAGTGGTAGAGGAAATAAAATGGTGGTGGTAAAATTATGTTAATGGGTGAGTACCTTCATAGTATTGATGATAAGGGAAGGCTCATTTTACCTGCTAAGTTCCGTGAAGAACTGGGAGAAAATTTTATCGTCACCAAAGGCCTTGATAATTGTTTATTTATATATGATAAAAAAGAATGGGGTATTCTGGCTAGTAAGCTGAAACAATTACCGTTAGCAAAGCCGGAAGCTAGAGCATTTGTACGATTCTTTTTTTCAGGTGGCGCAGAAATATCTTGTGATAAACAAGGGCGGGTATTATTGCCTAATAATCTTAGAGAATATGCACAACTTGACAAAGATGTAGTAGTGATAGGCGTTTCCAGCCGTATTGAGATTTGGAATCGTAGTAGTTGGGATGCTTATAATGATAAAATTGCTCCTACTGTAGCTCAAATCGCTGAAAGTTTAATTGATTTAGGTATATAAAGTCGAGCAAAGTGTAAAAATATAGAGCTTATAAATTTAGATGGGGTGAGTAGCTACTGTGGAATTTCATCATATTAGTGTCTTGTTAAAAGAAAGTGTATCTGCATTGGTAACGAATCCTGAAGGTATTTATGTTGACTGTACATTAGGCGGAAGCGGGCATGCAGAACATGTTGTCAAACAGTTAGGCTCTTCTGGCCGATTTATTGGTATCGATCAAGATCCAGCTGCAATACAAACAGGAAAAGCTAAGTTGGCAAATGCGAAGTGCCAAGTTGATATAGTACAGGATAATTTTCAGAATATTGGACGTGTCTTAGATGAGTTAGACATTAGTAAAGTAGACGGAATATTATTTGATTTAGGGGTATCATCTCATCAGCTTGATATAGCTGAAAGAGGATTCTCCTATATGCAAGATGCACCATTAGATATGCGTATGAATCCTAATAGTAAATTTTCTGCTTATGATGTTTTGAATCGTTATTCAGAAGAACAATTAGCTGACATTATTATTAATTACGGAGAAGAACGTTGGGCCAAAAGGATTGCGAAATTCATTGTTGAATATCGAAGCAATAAGATAATCGAAACTACAGGAGAATTGGTAGATATCATAAAGAGAGCGATTCCTTCTGCAGCAAGACGTGATGGACCTCATCCAGCTAAACGAACCTTTCAGGCGATACGTATTGAAGTAAATAACGAGTTAGGAATATTAAAAGATGCTTTTGTTACTTCAGTAGAGAGACTTGCTGTAGGTGGGAGACTATGCATTATTACGTTTCATTCTCTGGAAGATCGTATTGCGAAACAAACCTTGCAACTTATGGCAAAAGGATGCATTTGTCCTAAATCCTTACCTATATGTGTATGTAATAATAAGCCTCAAGTTAAAATTTTAGGTAAGCCCATTGTTCCATCTGTGATAGAACTAGAGGAAAATCCTCGAGCACGAAGTGCTAAATTACGTGTTGCAGAAAAAGTAAAATTATAAAAAACAGTGTAATATCATGGGCACTACACTGGTATAATTTTTGAGGAAGGGGAATAGATATGTTAGTAAATAGAAAACAAGATTGGGAAATTTATCAACAACCAGAAGTCCCATCCGTTAAAAAGAAGTATTTGGTGAAACCTGATATTGCTTTGCGGGTTAAGTGTTTAACAACAGTTACAATGATTGTATTAGCCGCTATGTTTTTGACTGCATGCAGTGAAGCTATTATTCGATCCGGTTATGAGCTAGTGCAAATGAAGTTGCAAGTGATTAAACTTGAAAAAGAAAATGAACTGCTTCAATTAGATATAGCTAAATTAAAATCACCACAGCGTATCCAAAATATTGCTACTGTTGAGCTAGGGATGATCATGCCGCAAAATGTATATTTTGTGGAAAGTATTCCTACAAACCTTAATCTAACCCCTGAGAAAGAAAAAAATATAGTAAGTATGGTACTGAATCGTAGAGGTCAATAATTTAGATTTGGGGGAGTGCCCATTGGCGTCATCAACACATGTTACCATTAGAAAAAGGGTGGCCTGTCTTTTTCTACTTATTGCGGTAATTATGTCTGGACTTGGTTTTCGTCTAATGTATCTCCAGTTTTACAAAAGCAATTGGTTAAAAGAAAATGCGATTGACCAGCGTGTGAGAGATGTTCCAGTAGAAGCAAAACGTGGTACAATTTTTGATCGTAATGGGAAAGAACTTGCTGTAAGTATAAGTACGGAGTCTGTATATGCGATACCAGCTGAAATAGTAGATGTAGAAGAGACAGCAGCCAAATTGGCTGCTATTTTGACGTTGGATAGGGATAAACTAGCGGCAAAATTAAAAAAACGCCAAGCCTTTACTTGGGTGAAACGTAAGGTAGATACCGAAACCGCCAAAGCTGTGAATAAACTTAATTTATCAGGAATTGGTTTGACTCAAGAAAGTCAGCGTTATTATCCAAATGATAATTTAGCAGCCCATATACTTGGATTTACAGGTATTGATAGTCAGGGGTTAGATGGGGTAGAATTAACCTTTGACAGTTATCTGAAAGGACGCAGTGGGAGTATTGTGATTGAGTATGATGCCAGGGGGCAGGAAATACCTTATGCAACTCATCGTTTTGTCAAACCAGTTGAAGGACATAATATTTATCTAACGATTGATATTGTAATCCAACAAATTATTGAACGTGAACTTGAGAAAGTGTTGCAGGATACAAAAGCTCAAGCTGCAACAATTATAGCGGTAGAACCTCGTACAGGTGAGATATTAGCATTAGCTAATCGGCCAGATTATAATCCCAATCGATTTGCTGAGTTTGCTCCAAAATTATGGCGTAATATTGCTATTTCTAATGCTTATGAGCCGGGATCAACATTTAAAATTCTTACGACAACGGCAGCCTTAGGGGAAAAAGTAGTGAGTCTTAACGAACGCTTTTTTGATCCAGGATCGGTAGAGGTTCAAGGGCGAACCATTCATTGCTGGAAAGATGGCGGGCATGGTAGTCAAACCTTTCAAGAAGTAGTTGAAAACTCTTGCAATGTGGGTTTTGTAAATGTAGGTCTTAGGCTGGGGGCGGATTCCTTTTATAAATACTTTACTGCATTTGGTTTAGGGAAAACTACGAATGTTGATTTACCGGGTGAAGCAAAAGGAATTGTTATAGAGAAATCACAGGTTAAGCCAATCAATCTTGCCACCATGTCTATGGGGCAAAGCATAGCTGTAACCCCATTACAGTTAGTCACAGCAGTAGCGGCAGTCGCTAATGATGGGCAACGGCTTAGACCGCAAATTGTTCGAGAAGTAAAGGGAAAAGATGGTGAAATGATACGTAGTTTCGCTCCTGATATTATAAATCAAGTTGTCGATACAGCAACTGCTCAGGAGGTCAAAAAAGTATTAGAAAGTGTTGTGGCAAATGGAACAGGAAAGAATGCTTATATTGAAGGCTTTCGTATTGCTGGTAAGACTGGTACAGCGCAGAAAGTTGGAGCTGGTGGATATATGCCAGGTAAGTATGTGGCCTCTTTTGTTGGCTTTGCACCAGCTGATAATCCTCAGATTGTAATGGTTGTCATTATTGATGAGCCTGTAGGATTGTATTACGGCGGTCAGATTGCCGCTCCAGTTTTTACTGGTATAATGAATGATGTTTTGCAATATTTAAAAATAGCACCTCGTGTTGTGACATCAGATGCAAGCGTAATGCCAGAAACCCATATAGTTGTACCAAGTGTCATAAATTTATTAGTCCCTGAGGCAATACAAGAACTAAAAAAAATAGGTTTATCTGTTAGAATTGAGGAGACCGGTGAGCGTGTAGCAGATCAAATACCAAAACCAGGCAGTCGTATTCCAAAAGAATCCAGTGTTTTATTATATACGATGACACCACGGTATGGATCTGGGGAAATTACAGTTCCTGATTGTACTGGGCAATCTTTACGTGAAGTAGCAGATACATTGGCCGAGGTGGGATTGCGTATTCATCCCATGGGAGTGGGCCTGAAAGCTATGAAGCAAGAACCCATACCAGGTAATAAGGTATTGCCTGGTAGTGAGATCACAGTGTTTTTTGAATAGAATTCTTGGAAGATGGAGAAGTAAAGATATGCAGTTTAAATGTTTTATAGTTAAGGAATTTATGTAGTTGAGACTCTAGTGATATGGTAATCTGCAGATTGTTATGATAATATTGGTAACAATGGTAATAATAGTTGACAAGTAGGAGGTATTTTTATGAGAAAAAATTTACAGGAATTAATAGATTTATTACCAAATGCTATAATACAGGGAAACAGTGAAGTAGTTATTGAAGATTTAGCCCATGACTCCCGCAAAGTCATACATGGAACCCTATTTGTTTGTTTATCTGGTGTGAAGACGGACGGTCACGATTATATTATACAGGCTTATCGCCAAGGTGCAGTAGCAGTTTTGGTAGAGAAGGATGTTGATAATATCCCCCCGGGTTTGACAGTCTTAAAGGTAGCTGATACTAGAGCAGCTATGATGATTATTGCTCCCTATTTCTTTGAATATCCAAGTTGCAAATTACGCATGATTGGGATTACAGGCACAAATGGGAAAACAACATCTAGCTATTTAGTGCGAAGTATATTGAAGAAGGCTGGGTTTAAAGTAGGAATAATAGGTACTATTCAAAACAGTATTGGTGATGAAGTGTTACCTACCCAAAATACCACGCCTGATGTTATTGACTTACAGAGACTGTTAGCCCAAATGGTAGACTCTAGTATGGATTATGTTGTCATGGAAGTATCTTCCCATGCCCTAGCCCTTAATCGAGTGGCTGGTTGTGAATTTGATGTAGGCATCTTTACGAATATGACTCGCGATCATTTAGATTTTCATGTGACCTTTGAAAATTATCTGGAAGCGAAAACGAAATTATTTGAATTGCTTAGTAGTAAGGAGCAACAGAAAAAAGGCAAGACTGCTATTATAAACGCAGATGACAAGGCTGCCACATTTATTCTAGAAAGGACGACATGTAAAAAAATTACCTATGGTATTGATCATAGTGCTGATTTGCAGGCAAGAAACACGAATATACAGGCAACAGGTGCACAGTTTGATATTGCTGGACCTTTTGGTACAATGTCGTTGCAACTCAAAATTACGGGACTATTTAATGTGTATAATGTTTTGTCAGCGGTAAGTGCAGCTCTAGCTGAAGGCATAGATGCTCATACAATTAAAAGCGCTTTAGAAGAATTTGAAAGCGTATCAGGCAGATTTGAATTGGTAGATATAGGGCAGCCTTTTAGTGTAATTGTAGATTATGCTCATACACCGGATGGGTTAGAGAATATTCTAAAGACAGCCCAGCAAATTGCTAAAAAACGCATTATTGTAGTCTTTGGTTGTGGTGGTGATCGCGATAAAACTAAAAGACCAATTATGGGGCAATTAGCTGTCCAATATGGCAATATTGTTATTGCTACGTCTGATAATCCCCGGACAGAAGATCCAGATAGTATATTAAATGAGATCGAGATTGGCATTAAAGGAGCATTAACGCAAGGCAAAATTTACGAGAAAATTATTGATAGGCGTCAGGCGATTGAGCGTGCTCTGAATCTAGCTGAGGCTAATGATATTGTGATTATTGCAGGTAAAGGACATGAAAATTATCAAATCCTAAAAGACAGAACAATTTCATTTGATGATAAGGAAGTAGTAAAGGCCATTATTAAGGAGATGAGATAATGGCAGAATTTACAGTTGATGAAGTTTGTTTAGCTACACAGGGAAAAGTAGTTGGTTCTGCATTGCAAGGACAATTTACTGGTGTGTCGACAGATACTCGTACTGTGAAACGAGGAGACTTATTTATCCCTTTAGTGGGAGAAAAATTTGATGGGCATGATTTTATTCATAAAGCGATTGAGAACGGGGCAACGGGTATTGTTTTTAGTCATCTGGATATGAGAGTACCTCAACATATTACGGCGATACTTGTTACCGATACTTTATTAGCATTACAAGATTTAGCACGTTTTCATCGTCAGCGATTTGCGATACCTGTTGTGGCGATTACTGGTTCTAATGGTAAGACGACTACGAAAGATATGACCGCAGCGGTTTTATCAAATCAGTTTCACGTTTTAAAAACAGAGGCTAACTATAATAATGAAATAGGGCTGCCTTTGACTCTTTTACAACTTACCCATGAACATGAAGTAGCAGTGGTTGAGATGGGAATGCGAGGTAGTGGACAAATTCGCCAATTGGCCAATATCGCATTACCAACAATTGCTATTATAACGAATGTTGGTGAGACTCATCTTGAATTATTAGGATCAATAGAGAATATCGCTGCGGCAAAGGCGGAATTGTTGGAGGTTATACCAGAAAATGGATTGTCCATATTAAATGGTGACAATGTTTATGTTCGAGAAATGGCTAAAGAAGTAAAAAGTCGTATTCTGTTCTTCGGATTAGAAAAAGGTGATATAAAAGCCGAGAATATCCATATGAGAACCCAGAGTATAGACTTCATGTGTCATACTGCTTGTGATACTTTCTCAGTGGAGATACCAACAACCGGTAAACATAATGTTTATAATGGATTAGCAGCAATTGCTCTTGGAATGGAATTAGGGATGACTAGTAATCGAATTTCTTCTGGGTTGAAAAATTTTAATACTAGCCCCATGAGATTATATATTGAAAAGATGAGTGATTATTTAGTTGTTAATGATGCATATAATGCTAGTCCCATGTCCATGGCAGCCGCCATTGATACAATGGCTGAAGTTGCTGAGGAGCGAAAAGTTGCTGTACTTGGTGATATGTTAGAACTCGGCCCTATTGCTGTGGCAGCTCATGAAAAGATAGGGGAGAAACTAGCTCAATGTCATGTCGATATCGTTGTAACAGTAGGAGAACTTGCAGCTAACATTGCTAGTAAAGCTAGTGCATGTGGTGTAGGTCATGTTGTGGCCTGTTCTAATCATGAGCAAGCGCAAGCTGAATTAAAAAAGGTACTTCAACCTGGTGATACTATTTTAATAAAAGGATCACGAGGCATGAAAATGGAAAATATTATTGAAATGTTTTTATAAGAGGCTGTTAAGAATGTGCAAATGCTAAGATATTGAGTAATTTGCAAGAAATTCTAGAATAGACTCTGAAGGGTTTGGAGGTTGAATATGCAGGAGTTGTTATATGCTTCAGCAATGGCATTCGTTATAGCTTTAATTATCGGACCCCTGATAATTCCTGTTCTTAGCAGGTTAAAGTTTGGGCAAAGCATTAGACAGGAAGGCCCGGAAAGTCATTATGCTAAAGCTGGTACGCCGACTATGGGCGGTATTATTATTTTAATCGCTCTTATTATCCCTGTTCTTATTTATGGTGATAAGAGTCCAGAAATCTGGTTGGCCTTATTCGTGACTATAGGGCATGGCATAATAGGTTTTATAGATGATTTTATTAAAGTTGTCTTGAAACGCTCTTTAGGACTAAAAGCAAAACAAAAATTGCTAGGACAGATCTTCATGGCGGTAGCATTGGCATATATTGTTACCAATTATATGGGGAGAGGAACTGATATATGGATACCCTTGCTCGGGATCACTGTTGACTTTGGTCCACTATACTACATATTGATTTTCTTAGTCTTGGTAGGCACCACTAATGCTGTGAATCTAACAGATGGCCTTGATGGCTTGGCGGCTGGTACTACTACAGTGGCAGCAGTAGCTTATGCAGTTATAGCCATGAGCTTTGCAAAACCTAATTTGGCTATTTTCTGTGTGACATTAGCTGGTGCAAGTCTTGGATTTCTGAAGTATAATGCAAACCCCGCTAAAGTATTCATGGGAGATACTGGCTCCTTAGCTTTGGGAGGAGCATTAGCTGCTGTAGCAGTAATGACTAAAACAGAGTTGTTGCTTGTCGTTGTCGGCGGCGTATTTGTGGTCGAAGCTTTGTCTGTAATCATTCAGGTAGCTTCTTTTAAACTAACAGGCAAGCGAGTTTTTCGTATGAGCCCCATACATCATCACTTTGAACTGTCAGGTTGGTCTGAGAAAAAAGTAGTTACGGTATTTTGGTTGGCAGGAGCTGTTTGTAGCATTATTGCTTTAATTATTCTTGTTGTCAGCCAGACTGGAGGATTATAAAATGCAATTTGAGGGAAAGAAAATCTTAGTGTTGGGTGCTGGTATTAGCGGTATATCTGTTGCTTGTGTTTTACAGAATCGTGGAGCACAGGTAACATTAAGTGATTCTAAATCTGCAGAGTCATTAAAAAATAAGGATTTTTCAGCAATACATGAATGTGGCGTAGTGCTAGCTCTAGGTCATCAGGGAGAAGAATTACTTCAGGATATAGACTGGATAGTCGTGTCCCCTGGAATATCCATTGATATTCCATTAATAAAAATAGCTAAAACCAAAAATATAAAGGTTATGAGCGAAATAGAAGTTGCATATCAATTGTGTACAGCACCGATTTTGGCGATTACAGGGACAAATGGTAAGACGACGACTACTACTTTGATTGGTGAAATGGTAAAAACAACGGATCGCAATGTAGTTGTTGGGGGAAATATTGGTTTAGCCTTATCCCAGGAAGTGGATGGAGTGGGTGATAATGGTATAGTAGTAGCTGAAATATCCAGCTTTCAATTAGAAGGTAGTATTAGTTTTAGGCCTCGTGTAGCTGCTATTTTAAATATAACACCTGATCATTTAGATCGACATCATTCGTTAGAGAATTATATTGCAATGAAAGAACGTATTTTTGCGAATCAGACAAAGGATGATTATATAGTTCTAAACTACGATGATATTACTGTGCGGCAAATGGCGAATAAAGTGCCTTCTAAAGTTTTCTTTTTTAGCCGCAAAGAAGAATTAGAATCAGGAATCTTTGTCAAAGACGGTATGATTATTTTGAAGTGGCAAGGAAAAACGTATATTGTATGTCCAGTTAGTAAAATACAGCTTAAAGGTGGACATAATGTTGAAAATGCTCTAGCAGCTTGTGGTGTAGCTTTTTTTGCTGGGGTTACATTAATTGCTATGGTACAGACTTTATTCAAGTTTACAGGTGTTGAACACCGTATTGAACAGGTAACTACTATTAATGGTGTTACCTATTATAATGATTCTAAGGCGACAAATCCTGAGTCATCAATTAAGGCCTTAGAAGCTTTTGATCAACCTATTATTCTAATCGCAGGCGGTCGCGATAAGAACACGGATCTAAGTGTTTTTATGACATTGATAAAAGAAAAAGTGAAACATTTAATTTTATTGGGAGAGGCTAAAAAAAGATTTGAAGTAGCAGCAACGGAACATGGGGTATCTCATATACATACTGTAGATAGTCTCTCAGAAGCCGTAAAATTGGCGCATCAGCTTGCAGAAGATTCCCAGGTTGTGTTGCTATCTCCTGCATGTGCTAGTTATGATATGTTTACTAGTTATGAAGAACGGGGCAAGATATTCAAACAGTTAGTTTACCAATTATAAAGGAGACTTGAATGCTATTGGCATTCAACGTTAGGAGGGAAGTCTTTTGGCGGTTAGACCTAAGTCGCCGGATTTTATTCTTTTCTTTGCTGTTATTGCATTATTAAGTTTTGGTGTTGTAATGGTATACAGTTCGAGCGCAGTCTCAGCCTATGTCAACTTTAATGATAGTTATTATTTTTTAAAGCGGCAGATCATTTGGGTAACATTGGGAGTAACAGCAATGCTATTAGCGCTAAATATGGATTACCATGTATGGCGTAAATTTGCCACACCTACGTTGTTATTAACAATAGTGCTCTTAATCTTAGTACTTATACCTGGCTTTGGTAAAGTCGTTAATGGGGCACGTAGATGGCTCGGATTTGGTTCCTTATATTTGCAGCCATCAGAAATTGCCAAATTAAGTATGGTATTATTTTCCTCTGCTTATTTAGCGCGTAATCAAGAAAAAATAACCTTATTTGTAAAAGGGATTGTTCCGCAGTTACTTATATTATTAGTAGTGTTTGGCTTAATTTTAAAAGAACCTGATCTTGGTACCGCGTTGGCCATCGGTGGGACAGTTTTTGTGTTGCTTTTTACTGCAGGGGCAAAATTATCTCATTTGGCCTCCCTCGGTTTTGTTGGGATTACTGGTATTATTGCTGCTATTCTTTTTGAGCCCTATCGTCTCAAACGATTATTAGCTTTTAGTGATCCATGGGCTGATCCGCTGAATACGGGTTATCATATTATTCAATCTCTCTACGCACTTGGCTCAGGTGGTTTGTTCGGAGTGGGACTTGGGCGGAGCCGTGAAAAATTTTTATATTTGCCAGAGCCTCATACTGATTTTATCTTCGCGATTCTAGGTGAGGAGCTTGGTTTTATTGGAACTGTAACGGTGATTTTATTGTTTTTTTTATTCGCCTGGCGTGGATATAAAATTGCCATTTCAGCACCTGATATCTATGGTAGCATGTTGGCCGCGGGTTTAACTACGATGATTATTATGCAGGCGCTTATGAATATAGCTGTGGTTACAGCTTCTATGCCAGTAACGGGAATCCCATTGCCTTTTATAAGTTTTGGTGGCTCCGCTTTAATTTTTACTTTGCTCGGGGTAGGTATATTGTTAAATATATCAAGATATGTTCATGATAAATAAGAAGATAATAGGTGTTAAAGAATAGCTTGCTTTGATGATTAATCGAATTTGTTTTTTAACTAAAGGGGGCAGTTTGCTATGCGGATTATTATTTCTGGCGGGGGAACAGGTGGGCACATCTACCCCGCCATTACTATAATTAAAGCACTACAAGAAAAAGTTAAATGCTGCGAGGTATTATTCATAGGTACTCAGGGTGGTTTGGAAGCTGACATTATACCTAAGGAGGGTTTTGACATTCAGTTCATTGATGTTTCTGGCTTTGAACGACGATTGACAGTGAAGAATATACAAACCATTTTAAAAACGATGGGGAGTGTATGGCAGTCCCAAAAAATCATTCGTAAGTTTAAACCTGATATTGTAATTGGGACAGGCGGTTATGTTTGTGGCCCTGTTTTATTAGCCGCTAGTCTGCTGAAAATTCCCACGATGATCCAGGAACAAAATGTAATTCCAGGTATTACGAATAAAATTCTATCTCGCTTTGTTGATAAGATTGCTCTAGGTTTTTCTGAAGCAGGGCAATATTTTTCAAATCAAAGTAAGATCTTTTTTAGTGGGAATCCTATACGTCAAGAAGTAATGTCTGCCACACGCGCAGAAAGTATAGTAGCTCTTGGACTTGATCCAGCAAAACGTACGATACTAATCTCAGGCGGGAGTAGAGGCGCTCGTAGTATTAACCAGGCTATGCTTGAGGTTCATCAGTTTTTTGCAGGTAGTAAAGAGATACAACTATTGCATGTTACTGGGCAAAGCGAGTATAATGGCATAGTTGGAAATTTTAATCAATGTGGTATAGATATAACTACAGCTGGTAATATTATCATCAAACCATATTTATACAATATGCCTCAAGCACTAGCTGTAGCAGATCTTGCAGTGTTTAGGGCGGGAGCAGTTGGATTAGCTGAATTAACAGCCAAGGGAATTCCGTCTATTTTAGTTCCTTATCCATATGCCGCTGAAAATCATCAGGAATTTAATGCTAAAGCTATGGAAGATCAAGGAGCAGCTATCCTCATTCGTGATGGGGAGCTGAATGGAA
>JARBUM010000132.1 GCA_029239675.1 Pelosinus sp.
TGCGCTTTGATTTGTTCTAAAATACCGGTTTCTTGTATGGTCTTAGCCAATCTATCACCATCCGAGTACCATTTATCTTTGGAGTCTTCGGAGTTTAAATATTCAACTTGCAAACCTAAATTTTCTACATTAGTTTTAAATTCTGGATCAGTAATCATTGCTTTAAAACCTTCTTCGAGCTTAGCCTTGACTTCTGGTGGTAGTTCTTTAGGAGCTGCCACTCCATACCAATTATCTAGTTCAATATCAATACCTTGCTCCTTAAAGGTTGGTATTTGCGCTAAATCGGGGTCAGCGAGTCGCTGCTCACTTGTCGTTGCCAGTGCTCTTAATGTACCAGCATTAATTTGCTCTTTAACTGCTGCTGGATTAACAAACCCAATCTGAACATGATTGCCTAACAACGCAACAGTTACATCTCCCCCGCCACGAAATGGAACTTGTTCAAGCGTAATGCCCGTAATTTTTGCAAATGCTTCACCACTAATATGCGCTGGGGATCCTATCCCAGAATGACCGAATTTCACTTGTCCAGGATGCTGCTTTGCATATTTAATAACTGCATCAATATCCTGCCAAGGCTGTTCAGCTGGGACTACCATTAAAAATGATGAAGTTGTAACTTGGGCAATTGGTTCTAAGGCAGTTGGGTAATGATATTTCGTTGATCCATATAATGGCTGGATAAGTACATCAACTGCACTAATACTAACTGTATATCCATCCGGATTCGCATTTACCAATTCATTCCACCCAAGGGTACCGGATCCGCCTGGTTTATTGACAACTACTAAAGGCTGCCCTAAATATTTAGGTGCCATCTTCTCCAATGACCGCGCTAGAAGATCCAACCCAGATCCAGCACTAAAGGGTACAATGACAGTAATCGGTTTATCCGGATAATTTTTCGTGGCAGTTGTTGTTTTGCTTAGCATATCGCCGCAACCTCCCATTATAATTGAAATAAGTAATAAACATACTATTAACAACACTAAAATCTTTTTTTGCAATACAGCATCTCCTTGTCTATCGTTTTACAATTAACGACATATTAATACAACAATGTTAAATATTACTATTTTCCGTATATTACTTCGTCAATAAATATCAAATTCCTCCCAAATATTCAATTGTTTTTACATTTATTCAAATGGTAAAATGTAAATAAATATTTATAAAAAAATATTCTAAAATATAAAGCCCTCTGAATTAAAAATTTCAAGAGGACTGGATTTTTCATCTTGCTTAGGGTTTGAAACATATCAACTGTAAATAAATCCATTAATAAGCTATACTGAAATTATATTTTATACAATAAAACTTACATCATGCTAACATGAATCAAAATCGAAAGGATTCTTGGAATGGATACGATAAAAAACATTTTGGAAAACTCTGCGCTTAACTATGAATTTATATTTCATGAGAAACAGATTTACTCAGCGGCTAAAGGGGCTGAATTTTTCGGCATCGATGCTGGGCAAACTGCTCCAACTTTGATTGTTAAAACTGATAAGGGATATTTCTCTATCACTTTCTCTGGTAGTCGCAATTCTATTGACTTTAAAGAGCTTGCAAAAACTTTAAATGTTTCGCAAGTTAAGCTAGCAAACAGAAATAAAGTTCATGAAATCATCGGATTTAATCCTGGTGATACGCCAATGGTGGGACTTACTCTTCCAGCTATATTTGATAAGAAACTTTTGCAATATTCCCATGTATATGGAGGTTCTGGAGAGCCGAATAGAACGCTGAAGATAGCTCCTGCTGATTTAATAGAGCTAAATCACCCGGTAGCCTTTCTAGAAAGTGACTAACCTGCGCCATTCTTCTTTTAGTTTAAACTCTCAGAAAAAAATACGTAAAAAACAAAAACTTCCTAATAGGTAAGAATTTAAATAAATTCAGACCTGTTAGGAAGTTTTTTATGCAATCTGTACGGATAAAAAATAGGGGTATATGTATCTGACTTTGCCAGCATACACCCTATTCATCAGGTATTCTTATTTTTAAATGCTTTTTTGCTACGATAGACTATATATCTTCAAAATGTCAGAATCATGTCAGTTACAAACGTTGTTAAAAGGTTTAAATTGGTACTTAAGGAAACAAAAAACATAAATGTTTGTATTTAGAACTTTCATGTTTTTCTGAACTTACAGTCTGTTTTAGAAAAGTTGACAAAGATTAAATTTTGGGGGTGGCGTAAATGAATAATGTGCAAGCAGAACCAGAATTGTCAAGTAGCTGGTGTATTCAGAAAAAGATTGGCTTAGTTGATGGTAATAAGTATTATAGTGGATGCAGATATTTAGTGGACAAGCAAATAGAACACCGTGTAGAGGTTGCATTGTATAATTATCCGATGTGGAAAGTTAATTTGCTTAATATTACCCCAACAGAAGGTACTAAGGAAAACATCCTAGGCGTTTTTCGTGAGGATTATCAAATGGGAGTTAAAATAATAGAAGCTACTCTATCTAACTTTAGTACCTTAGAACAGAATTTTGTGAAATATAGATATTCCGAGAAAAAACCTTTTAAAATAATTGCTGACGAATTATCAATGACTGAGCGGCATTTATATCGTATAAGAAAGAAAATCATCAATCAGCTTGCAGTTGCATTTGGTGAGATATAGTAAATGTAGTTTAATGACAAAGATATGAACTACCTTAGAGATGGGAGGGAAAACGTTATGTATACATCTAGACAAATAAGGTATGCTATTGAGCGCTATCAAGAAATTCTCAGTGTGGTAGAGTTTTCAACATCTCATTTTCAGCCCCAAAACCACGTTGACAACAAAAATGGGATGGCAGAAGCTCTCTGCATAATTTCGGATATAGACCTAGCATTTAAAGTACTAACTGCTCGACAGAGACTAGTAGTTAGCTTAATTAAACAGGGATATGCGCCTAGTGATGTAAGTCATAAACTTAATCTTAGTTTAGCTACAATAAAATTTCATATGAGCTCGGCGGTTTATCGAATTGTTGATTATCTGAATAATTAAAATATTGTCAAAATACTTATGAAACACTGAGGTGGGTATGAAATGAAATATTACACACTAGAAATGTTAGAAGATATGTATCGGCAAGAATCACCTGAACTGCCTGAAGAAGAGATTAAAAAAAAAGCTAAAGAACTGCATAGGTTACTAAACACATTAGATGTAGCATGGAAACGTAGCAATCGCAAATTTTACAGCAAGGTACAGTTATTTGAAGAAGAATGATTCATATAAACGGTTCAGATATAGCGTGACGTGGAAGTCACAAGGGATAAAAATAATGCGCTTTATAAGGATTGTCATATTGATTTAATGAAGGAGAGTTTTTCTGTTCGTTGAAAAACTCTCCTTCATTTTTTTAGTTTTTGTATCGAGAATTACCTAAAAAGGAATTGGACTACCAGCGCATAGCCAATAGTCCAAATTCTTCAAAGATACTCATTAACATTCTGCAAAAAACTAAATCAATTTTGCCAATTAATCGTCACATTTCCTGTATCTGATGTTGGTACAGTGTACGTGTGGTTATTTCCGCCTTCCCATACAATATTGCCTGAACCGTCTTTTTTGATTGCTTTAAATTCAATAGCTTGTCCAGCAGGCAGTTCTAACGTTATCGTCCAGGTTGGATAATTCGGGCAGGATGCTGGTCCTTTTGCATTTGCAGGTGACCAGTTGCTCAATTCACTAATACTGCCGGTTATATAAACATTTTGTCCCCAGTAGGTAGTGGCATTATTAATAGTAAATGTAACGATAGTCGTTTTACTTGTCTCAGATTTGGTTGTAGCCTTAACTTCGTTGCTAGCAGGGGAAGCTTTGCCAGCTGCATCTTTTGCGACTACATAATAGCTGTAGCTAGTTTCAGCAGCTAAACCAGTGTCAATATAAGTCGTACCGATAACGAGGCTGCCACCAGAAACTTTTGTAGAGTCACGGTAAACTTCATACCCAACGATACTTGAATCAGTAGATGCTGTCCATGATAGGGTTACTGTATCTTTTGTTTCGGCTATAGGCATCAAATTGGTAGGTGCAACCAGATCTTTGGTCGAATCAGTAGTAACACTAGCTGTATTACTTGCAAAAGAGAGATGACCCGCTGTATCTTTGGCGATTACATAATACTTGTAGGTTGTACTAACAGTTAAGCCGATATCCGTATAACTAGTTCCTTGTACAAGATTTGGCGTAATATTTACGCTATCACGGAACACTTGATAACCGACAACCGCTACGTCATCAGTGGACGCAGTCCAAGCGAGGCTTATTGTGTTGCCAGTTTTCTTTAGTGGCTCTAAATCAGTAGGTGCTGTTGGTGGATCAATATCTTCTTTTTTAGCTGCTACAATAGTTTTCGCACTCCCTGCCGCAACCTTGACATCGATGACTACCCCATAAGTATCCACTCCGATAGCCCAACCCTCGCCAGTTGCATTCAGCAAATCACTATAATTACTATATTGAGTAACTGTATTGCCATCAATTCTTACAGTCGTGGCTCCCGCATAATGCAGTTTGACAAGGTAATACTGGACATCTGGTATATAGGAACCATTTTTGCTGCCGATCGTAAATGTCGCCACATTTGCATCCGCTTGAGCTGTCATGGTTTGCGCAAAATACTGTCCGTTTTCGTAGTCGTAAGTTTCTCCGTCATCATCATAATATTTCAGGCTTGTTTGCTGTGTATCTGGGAAAACATCGACATAGATAGTGGTAATCTTTTTCTCACCAACGTAATTCACGAAGTCCTGCGATGGAATAATAGCGCCATTCTTGATAAATAGTGGCACGTCATCCCATGTAGATGAATTTACCTTGTAGTTGATAGTTTGTGCACCTGGGTATTTGGTTCCATTAAAGTAATCTATCCATGTGCCAGCAGGCAGGTAAATACTCTTCGTCGTCTGTCCTTGATCGACAACAGGGGCTACTAGCATATGGTCGCCAAACATCCAGGCATCTTTATAGCTGGCTACATTGCTGTCTGATGGATAATCGAACACCAGTGGTTTTACGAGGCCAACCCCGGTTTCATAAGCTTGTCTTTCATAAGAATAAATATAGGGGATTAGTTTATATCTTAACTGCATTACTTTTTTCGCAGCAGCTTCTGCAATTGTTCCGTATTTCCAAGGTTGACGTTGTTTGTTCTCCTGCCCGTGAACCCTAAATATAGGGGTAAATGCGCTAAATTGTATCCATCTTGCGTAGTTTTCTGATGATGGGTCACCGATAAAGCCGCCAGTATCCATGCCCCATTTTGCCATTCCAAGATTTATTGAGCCAATTAGTCTTCTACGCTGATCAGACATTGAGTCAAACCCTGTACCGATGTCACCTGTCCACAAGCCGTAGGCATAACGCTGCGCCCCTAGGTAGAAGTTTCTGCTAATTGACCATACCCTTTGGTTTTTATACGCTCTTTGCCCTTCATACATGCCTTTTTCCATGTTGAAGTGTCCCCAATTGTCAAAGTTTACATCCGCTTCATCATTCCACCAGCCTACAATACCGTTATCAAAAGCAACTTTGAGATGATTAAAGAACCATGTCCGTAAGCCTGCCTGAGAGAAGTCTAGGTTTCTAACTAGCTTGCCCGAACAATAATCGGTGTAGGGCGAAGAGCCCGACAGCCACCAGCCGCCATTGGTAACATCTGTTGCCTGTACGGTTCCTGTATGCACCCTAGGTTTTAATATACCTGTCAGCTTAATTCCTTTTGCAGCCATCGCAGATTTTAATGTGCCGGAAGTGCTATCAGGGAATTTTGTAGTATTCCATATGAAATCTCCGTAGTTATCTTCTCCCCATTTCTTCCAGTCGAAGTCTAAGCAATAATTGTCTATCGGTATTTGCTTAGAACGGTAGGTATCTACGATATCCGTTAGTTCACTTTGGGTTATACCCCACTCAGTATTGGTAAAGCCCATAGCCCATTTAGGAAACATAGGCGGTTTGCCGGATATTTCCGCGAGTGCAGACATAATTTCTGCAGGTTTGCCTACCATGATGTAAAACTCGGTGTCTGTTTTTGAAACACTACTAAATTCAAGCGTTGTACTAGTAATCGAAAATTTACCGCCATCTGAGTCAACTAGTACGCCATAGCCATTATTACTCCAAACAAAAGGTGCGCCGGAGTGCCCTTGGTTACCAGCATAAACTGATCCACCATTATTTTTAAGAACACTTCCGTCTTCCCCAATACCGTAAAAATTATCAGTCGAATCATGTGAGAGTTTTACACCACCGCTGTAAACACCACCAGCACTCTGTTCTTGGATAAGTAGTTTGTTTGAGAAGTTGTAAACTGAAATTCTGCAAGGCGATTTGCTGATCTTTACAATCATCTTGTTGGTTGTAATAACCATTGGGTCTGATACAGTATCAATTGATGCTATATTTCCTGTAGTCCATGTTTTATTTGGATCAATAACCTGTGTATCCGCACTAGATTTTCCACTAGGCTGATAATCTACTCTGAGAATTTCTGGTTTGCATGCCTGTACGATAAGTTGGTCAGAATCGACGGAAATAGTAAGCGTATCATTGTTGACATTCACACCTGTAACATTTCCTAAAGCCATATTAAAGGCCTCCTTTAATCATATAAATTTCAGCAGCTTTGATGGAATA
>JARBUM010000133.1 GCA_029239675.1 Pelosinus sp.
TGCATTTTCTTCGCCTACGAGTGGAGCAATTTTAACCTCAAATACACCGGCTATATCATTTCAATTACGCGATGAAACCAACGGATCAGGTATTAAAATTAGTACGCTATCTATTAGCGTGGATGGTGGAGCAGCGCTAACAAATACAAGCCCTGGCGTGGTTGTTACTTCGGTGACAGGTGGTTACAACGTTACATATACGCCACAAACAGCACTTTCTGACGGATCACATACCGTTGTATTGAATGTTCAAGATAACGATGGTAATGGAGCAGTAGCGGTTTCTAGATCATTCAAGGTGGATACGGTACCGCCTACATTAACCATCACAACACCGGCCGAAGCTACGACATACAGAAATAATGCAAGTTTAACACTTGTTGGCGTTACAAATGATGCGGTAAGTAGCCCGGTATCTGTTACCGTAAAGCTAAATAGCGGATCTGCCGAAGCCGTAACCGTCGATGCAAGTGGTAATTTCAGCAAAGCGCTGAATTTGATTGAGGGAAGCAATACCATCACGATTACAGCGCAAGACCTTGCCGGAAAGGTTAGTACAGTGACTAGAACCGTTGTGTTAGATACGGTTTTACCAGTAATTAAGAGTATTACCATTGCACCAAACCCGGTACAAGTTGGACAGAGCTATATTATTACGGTTGATGTAACAGATTAGTAGAAAGGAGATTTTATGCAACAGACAAATAAGCTAGGATTAAATAAAATTGAATTAACGGATAGCCCTCCGGATATTACAACAATAAATCCAAATTGGGATACGATCGACGCTGAATTAGATGCAGCTAGAAAAATTCAGACCGCCGGTGGAACAGGAACCGCAATTACGTTGACGATCCCTTCATTGGTGGATAATCTTCTTAGAACGTTTATTGTAGCCGCGAATAATGGATCAGCGGCTACCACAATTAATGGGAAACCACTTTATAAACCAGGAACGACAACAGCGCCAAACTTAATCGCCGGTAAGGCGGTTACTGTCTGGTACAATGCGACTAGTTCCTGTTTTTTTATCAAAGCTAGTGCAGAGGGTAACGCATCTCCTGGCGATGTACTAGCGACTAAGACATTCAGCAGTGATAATGATACCGGTATTACTGGGACAATGCCAAACAGGGGAGCAGTGACAATTACACCCGGTACCGCAAACCAGGCCATAACGGCCGGTTATCATAATGGGAGCGGTTATGTTGCCGGAGATCCAGACTTAATTTCGGCAAATATAAAAGCCGGTTCAAATATATTTAATATAGCCGGTAAAACAGAGGTAGTCGATACGACCGAAGCCACAAATCCGATTGCAGCCGCTTCCGTTCTTTCTGGAAAAGTGGGATTCGTAAATGGTGCAAAAGTTACGGGATCGATTGCTAGTAAAGCAGCTCAAACCTATACACCAGGAACAACAGATCAAACTATAGCAGCTAACCAATACTTAAGTGGAATTCAAACAATAGTTGGTGATGCTGATTTAGTGACTGGTAATATAAAAGCCGGTGCAACTATATTTAACGTAGCCGGTAAAACAGAGGTAGTCGATACGACCGAAGCCACAAACCCGATTGCGGCCGCTTCCGTTCTTTCTGGAAAAGTGGGATTCGTAAATGGTGCCAAGGTAACCGGAAATATTGTTGATCATTCGCTTACTAATCAAGCATTAGCTGATATTGATGTTGATGGTATAGCGGCCGTAGGTAGGCTATATGTTAGACCTCCTAAGGGCTATTATGGTTATGGTAATACCTGGTTATACAAGGAGGATCCAGATTTTATAGCTGCAAACTTTAGAGCAGATAAGAACTTTTTCGGGTTACAAGGGGCTATGCCAATTAAAAAAGGTATTACTGGGGCGACATCAGAAATTGAAGCAAAAAGCGTTCAAAGATCCTCTAATGGTTATGCATACATGGAAATAGATCCAAACCAATATTATGATGGAGTAAGTTGGGTGAGGAATGCTCAGCCAAACCTTATTCCTACTAATATAACCAATGGTATAAACATCTTTGGAGTTGTAGGAAATTCTACAAAGGTTCTCTCTGGTATTGCAACCATAAGTACTGGAACATGGTCATTTAAGTCATCTGGATCTATAAAGGATTATGCAGCCGGAATTAATGCTTGTTACTATATAAATGTTTCAGGATTGACTTTTAAACCAACAAAAATTGTGGCTTTCCTCGCTACGCCATCAAGTTACAAACATGTTAGAAATACAGTTATCTATCAAGCCAACACTACAACTCCAGGAGAGAGTACCATTTTCTGTGCTTTTGATACATTCTATTATTATGACACAGACGCAGCTGTAGCAAACACTTATGCAGCCTATGTAAATAGTACAGGATTTGTATTACCAGTAGGTAATTCACCGAACCTTGCCGGAGGCACGGTTATATGGTTTGCAATACAATAAGCATTAAGGAGGAAAAAAGATGAATGTATTAGTTATTTACGATCAGACCGGAAGGATATTTTTTATCGGGCAAGGGATCGAGGAACCCATAGGGCTACAGTTTATGTATGTAGATATTCCAGATGATAAAACATTATTAAAAATTGATGTAAACGGTGAAACGCATACGCCCGTTTTTAGTGAACCCACTAAATCAGAAGTACAATTGTTAAAAGAAGAAAACGCTGCAATGCTAGAAAGAATTTCATATATGGAAGATGCACTAACAGAATTTATTCTAGGAGGTACTCTGTAATATGGTTGGATTTTTAGTAAATCAAATGAAGTTTGGAAAGGTAACATACAAAGAAGTAATAGAAGCAAGACCGGATCTACAAATTAAAATTGATGCTTATATCAATGAAAATTCATTAACAATAGACAAGAATGTATAACAAAAACAGGTGGTATCAGTCCATCCTGTTTTATAGGGGAGGGAGAAAATGACATTAGAAAATTTAGAGGAAAAAGTAAATAATACTGAAATTCTTGTTTCAAAAGTTGAAGAAAGAGCGAAATCAAATACCAAACGTATTAATGAAGTTGAGGCCGAGCTGAAGGAAAATAATAGCCTTATAGGAGCTATTAAGGAACTTGCAATAGAAACCAAATACATGAGGGAAGATTTAAACGAAACGATCCAAAGAATTTCAAAATTAGAGAGTAAGGACGCCGATAAATGGGATAAGTTTAAGTGGCTTATCGTTGCAGGTATAGTTACTTTAGGTATAGGGATCATTGCGGTACAGATCGGAATTAAGTAATAATATCATAGATAAAGCAAGGTGATACTTTGAAAAAGAGAAAGAAAAAGATACAGACAAGGAAAATACTATTGCCGGTAATAGTATTTATGGTTTCACTGTATACAGTAATAGCGATAATATTACAGTTTAAAACCCAAACGGAAATATCAAGCACGCTTACAACGTGCTTTTTTACGTTTTGGACTATAGAAATTGTTGTTTTGGCAGGAATTACAATAAAGAAACCAAGCAGCAATTTTAGTAATGATTATTCAACTAATGTTGAAGAAAGCGAGGAAAAAGGAAATGAGTAAAATTAATTGGAAACTGAAACTTACAAGCCGTAAATTTTGGGTATCTATCGTAGGATTAGCAATGTCGATCATGGTACTAACCAACACAGACGTAGCCACCCAAACCCAAGTAGCAGCACTTATCATGGCAGCAGCAAGCGTAGTAGCTTATACAGTTGGTGAAGGGTTGGTTGATGCAAGCAGAACAACGGAAAACAAAGATACTACGGATAAACCGGAATAGGAGGCATATTATGAATATTACGGAAATTGCAAAGGCAGCAGCTAAAGTAATTTTTGCAAATGAAGGCAACTATGGATCGGTTAATAAAAATGATAATGGGGCGTTATCCGTCGGGAAGGTGCAATGGCATGCAAATAGAGCATTGAACTTAATTAGAACCATTGTAAAAAGTATTGGAGCAGAGGCAGCGAAGGAAAAGTTGGGAAACGACCTTTATAATGAAATTCTTAAAACAAATAATTGGAATACAAGGGTTGTAACGGCAGCAGAGGCGGCGAAACTTTCGGATCTGTTAACTACTTCACAGGGGAAGAAAGCGCAGGATGATTTAGCGATTGTAGACATTACCGCATATGTTAAGAAAGGTCAAACATACGGTTTAAAAGATGCAGGAGCATTGATCTATTTTGCAGACGGTGTAAATCAGTACGGATCCGGATCGAGCCTTTGGAAAAATATTTGTTGTGATGCATTGAAAAGCACCGGAGACGTGGAGGCAATGTTCGCAGCTACAAAGAAAAGAACAGAGGATTATATTCAACGCCGTACAACTGTTTACAGCAAGGTTAAAGCGTTGGGGTTGGGAAAAACATTGACAGAAGCAGAAACAATAGTTAAAACAAGCATGTACACGGTCAAAAAGGGCGATACTCTAAGCGGTATTGCTGCCAAGTACAAAACTACGGTTGATAAGTTGGTAAAGATCAATAAGATAAAAAATGCGAACTTAATCAATGTAGGACAAGTTTTAAAATTAAATTAGGAGGGCGTTATCATAGCAAAGGCAGCAAAGTGTAGCGCGGTAATGGAGGTAGGGTATGAAGCAGAATTAATATAACTAGGCAATATAATAGCCGTTCCATTATGGAACGGCTACGTTAAAAATTATTTGATACTTTCTTTTTCTAATAATGCATCTTGCAATACTTTAGAAAAATTTATATTCTGTTTTTCTCCGAAAGTTTTTAACCAAGCAGGAATAGTTACATTTGTCCTTATGCTTTGGGATCCGTACTTTTCCGAATAACTATCCATATCCAAAACAAATAAGTTTACAAAGCTGCCGATAGGCGGTTGAATTTTTGTTATGTCAGTTGCGGCAGGGAGTTTATTACCGTCCTCTAATTCATCAAGTACCCAACCGCTTGCAGCGTCAACGCCCATATCAAAAGCCTCAATTAATGTTTTTCCTTCAGTTATACAGCCTTGAAGATCGGGAAATTCTACCACATAACCTCCGGATCCATCTGAAAAAGGTGTTAGAATAGCAGGGTAAATTAGTTTCATATATATGCCTCCTTATGCAGGGCTATTTAAGCCCTGCTTGTTTTAATATTGATTTTATTGTGTCGGGGTGAATATCGCCGGTATGTTGAGGTATTGTTACTTTACCGGATTTGGTTGGATGCTTGTAATGATTATGTGAGCCTTTTTGATTTTTGAAGTACCAACCATCGTTAAGAATTATTTTTTCAATTTCTTTAAATTTCATTCTTTAGTGTACCTCCTTATGTTTATATTATACACATTATACGCATAAAAGTCAAGTAAAATGTACGCATAATGCGCATAAAAAATTTGATTTGTCGCAGGTCTTGTTTTACATCAAAGATTTTATTATAGAAGATAGTAAGTATAGTAGTTATATAAATTTAATTAAGGAATATAATTTTATAGTTACAAAATATTGGTCGATTAAATAAGTTGAATTTACAGATATATAAAAAAGTATTGATATAAATTCAGATAAAGATATAGTTAAATAAAGAAATGTGAAAAAACTCTTGATTTTCCAATTATTATAATATATAATAAAAATCACAAAACATATTGACTCTCATATATTAATATGATATACTAGCAACTGTTCATCTTAATGTATGAATTTTTTACTAGTTGTCAAGACTATAACTGAGGTATGACCTCGTGATTTGAGATATGATCTCGTATTTAAATTACCATGTAAATATTAATTATTTACATGGTAATTTTTTTATGGATAAGCTATTTAAAGATTTACAAATATATGATATAATTTCCAATAGCATATAGGGATAATTGGAGAGTACAAATGTCAGATACAGTAAAATTTGAGAAAATTTACTTGGGAACACCGGATGGAGAAACAGAAGCACAAAATCAAAAATTTGAAGAATTATTTTGTGATGTAAACAATAAATACAGTGAGATTATAAATTCGCGTGAGAAATTTATGATCATTGGAAGTAAGGGAAGCGGAAAAACGTATTTAGCAAACTATATTTGTAAAAAGGCCAAACCTAACCAAAGATGTAAAATAATAAAGTCACAAGACTTTTTGCTTGATAGATTAATGAATATTGATCCTTCACAAAATGAAAGTAGTGGATATATATATGCTTTATGTAGATGGTTTATTTTAGACAAGATAGCTAAATATATTATTAAATTGCATCCATTAAAAGCTAAATATATAAAATTTACTGCATTAAATAAATTGTATAGATTTACTCAGATTTATGAAAATGACAGTGAATATAAAAACATAAAAAGTACTAGAACAGACTTTTCCGAAAAAGAAAAAGCTAGATCATTAGAAGGGTCAGCAGATTTAAAAAAAGCATCAAGTGACTTAGGTGTGGGTAGGGGTAGTAGTAAAAAGAAAACACGTGGCACATCTATTACAATTGAAGCAGAAAAGAAAAGGTTTTATGAATTACTAACACCTTTTGAGAATAAGGTATTTAAAGCCTTATCAAAAAAAGATGATATAATACTAATATTTGATGATTTAGATGAGCTCGATAAGAGCATTGTAAATAAACCTTCAGATAACGATATA
>JARBUM010000003.1 GCA_029239675.1 Pelosinus sp.
AAATTGCGGATATTATTCGTCTTCATATAGGCCTCCTCTCGAAATCAATAGCATAATTACTGCTATTGATTATATCACCTGGAACCTAACACCTGCAAGCATTACCTAAATTGACGCAAATAAACATTTTCCGATGACTAAACTACTCTAAGACTTCCATCTTCTATCTCATTAACAGCCTGTAGGCCCTAACCTCGACGGTCAGGAAACAAGGCTGTAGGACTCAAACTAAGTTCACTCTAAGGGTTCCCGGAGCCAAGGTTCACTGATATAAGTGGGATTTAATAGCGGTTAAGTCTCTGAATCAGTACGACTAAGATCAGGTAGAGTTAAAAACCCATCTGAATCAAGTCTTCTTTATCATTTCCCAACCTTGTCTTATATACTGTTCCAGATATTTTAGATGTAAATCCAGCCAAGCCAACTCTTCATGACAATCTATATATAGATATTTAGGGATAATCCAGGTTGCAAAAGGGGTATATATACTTACACTTTTATCCTGATTTCTAATTTCAGCTACTTCATATACTGCACTTACACGATAGCTGGATCCTAATATTTCTAAGGTATAAACACTTTCATTATTACGGTTCATCGCTAAAATTTGTACAAACTCCTGCCGCTGGGTTAAGGTATTTAATTGTTGTTCTGCTACAGATAAACCTAAGGTTATAGCTGCAATTAAGATCAATAAGCCACGACCAATCATCAAAACATCCCTATAAGCTAGTAAGCAAAACAAATTCCCACCTCTACTTAAGAGTAGAAAAATAATACTCATTCTCTACTGCACTTTATTTTCATTAATAATTTCAGCTACTATATCTCCAAACATTTCAATTGCACGCTGGGCTTCTTCTTTGCTATTCTCATGGCACCCTACCTCAAGCAATAGGGCTCGTGGATGAAGATGCTGATTATAGCGCCAATTTTCCATTTGAATCCCAAAAGAAAGACCTGGATAACGTTGATTTAATTTTGCATCAATTAGCTTCGCAAAGGCATGATTTTGCTGCCAATGGGGCTGAACCAAGCCCTCTTGCCCTATGCATACCAATATCTTGATTTTAGCAACCTCCACCCCATTAACTGTAGCTGTATGACTCTCTTTTTTGCCAGCATCACGATGAATATCAAAGTACATCTGAATGGATGGATTCTCCGCTATTATTTTCTTTACCGTAGTCTCTGAGGCATCGTAAGCTTTCATAAAGCTTGGATAATCATGAATCGTCTTATTTTGAAGTGTGGAAATACCATAAGTGTCTAATCGCTTCGCTAGTGCTCCTCCTACGTCCACAATATCACCCAGCTGCCCTCCCGGTTTATGAGTAGCCCCCGTATTAGGAACAAAAGATTCTGCAGTATGTGTATAATAAAGACCTACCAAGGGCTTACCACTTGGTATAATCTCCTTCATTTGAAATTTCGGGAAATTAGGCAAAGTCATAGCACTTACTGTTTGAGGTACTGATTTAAGCCTTGCCAACAGGGGAATTTCAGCTTGCAGTATAGAACGCATATCTTTAATATCCACACCAATAAAAAACCGCATTGCTTCTCGTACTAGCTGCTGTACACTCTGCTCATTTTTTACGATTACTGGCGGTTTAGTTTCTGTAGCACGAACCAGGCCGGGAACGCCTAAAAATAATATTTCACGCCATTGTGGCAACACATATTGTTCTTGCCTCAATGAGCCATTTGTACTAACTGCTATAACATCCTCAGATATATTTAGATATCGCCATATTACTATACTTAAACAAAGTAAGATAATCATAACAACTCTTATTTTTATATTCCAAGCATATTTGGCCTGATGGCGTGCGCGTCTTGTTAACATCCTTTCCTCCCCTGACATCTGTGCTAGTACAAAAACAAGCACAGGTTGTCACACCTTTTTGTTTACATACAATGTATATGCTTGGGAGGGAAAGGATATTACTGATAATCTGACTAATAAGACTCCTTTGCGTGCTATGGTTATTTAATTGTATCTCGACAATTAAATAACCATTCTGGATTAGGACCAAAACCGCTATGTAATTGTGAAATTATAACAGGCTGACTGGATTACATCTTTTTAATGTAAATAGGTATGTATATTTTCATAATCGATGTGAGGATGCATCGCCTGATTAATGCCTCCAGCAACAGCCACTGCAATATCGTCAATAAAGCGATCTACTTCCTTAGGAGTTACCATTAAATCGCCTAACACCTCCGGTAAAACCTGACGCACAATCTTGTGACGGTCTTCAGCGGATAAATGCTCCATACTTTTGAAATATCGAGCAAATGGCGCATGTTCTTGTAATGTATTAATGGTATCCATGGCAATAGTAGAGGCATGCACAACCGTTGGCACTCCAATAGCAATTACAGGCACCCCTAAGGATTCTTGGGTCAATCCGAATCGTTTATTTCCTACCCCGGAACCAGGGCTAATGCCCGTATTAGCTAACTGTACTGTGGTAATCACTCTACGACTAGAAGCAGCTGCAAGGGCATCAATGGCAATCACTAGATCTGGTTTTATTTTACTGACTATCCCTTGAACAATTTCTACTGTTTCCATGCCAGTAATACCCAAAACGCCAGGTGCAATGGCACAGATTGATCGCACTCCCCCCTTAAGTTCAGGTGACAATAGATCTTGTAAATGACGTGTCACTACAATCTTGTCAATAGCTCTCGGTCCTAAGGCATCAGGAGTAATGTTCCGATTGCCTAAGCCAATTATTAAAACAGTAGCTTTTTGCGATAACTTCGTCATTGCTACCAATTCATCAGCCAATATTTTCATTATTTTTTCTTGTAGAGGAGTATTCTTATAGCGAAGCCCTTGGGCCTCTATCGTAACATAAGTACCCTGCCCTTTTCCCATGGTTCTCTCAGCTTCAGACGTAGTAATATCAACCTTGGTAATAACCACCTCTTCATCTTCTGATGTTTCCACCAAAACACCTGGAATCTCTTCACTAACTTCTTTCGTTAACATTTCCCTTACTTCTAGCGCTAGATCAGTACGGGATGTTCCAGCAAAACGCTCCAAATTTTATTCACTCCTTATGTATAAAAATCAAGATTATTTTAACCTAAATCGATACTGGCTATACAATTCATACCGTTACAATAAAACTATCTTTTTCTCGAGGTAATTCAGCAGTTGAAGAATTCCCAACTTATAGCTATAAAATTATCAATTGTTACTTGCATTTTCCATAATCACATGCTAAGATACTATAGGTAACATGCTCTTTAAGGAGGTGAATCACTTGCCAAACATTAAATCATCTGAACGTAGCGTAAAAACTGATGCTGAGCGACGTGCTAGAAACTTTGCGGTGAGATCAACCATTAGAACTGTATCTCGCAAAGTTGTTGAGTCTGTAACTGCTGGTAACACAGATGAAGCGAAAGCTCTTCTAGTTCATGCTAGCAAAACGATTGACAAGGCAGCCAGCAAAGGTGTTGTTCATAAAAATGCGGCAGCTCGTAAAAAATCAAGGTTAGCTCGTAAACTTAATGCCTTAGCTAAGTAATTAAGATTAAAGCCCCTGTTCATTTCACTATGAACAGGGGCTTTTTACGTTATCCTTCTTCTATCTACACATAGCAATAATAATTTCTTCTAAGGCCGATTTGTTAGCTCTACCAGATTTTAAATCATAATCTGCGGTCGCTAAGGCTAAGCTGGCCTGTTTTAAAACCTCTGGCGTAAAGTTCTTACTCTGTTTAAGCATCTTTTCACCAATAAAAGGTACTAAGCCAAGTTTTTCGGCAATCTCCCTAGCGCCATACCCATCCTTTGCTAGTTCCTTAGCTTGCCACATAAGGCGCACTTGCCTGGCCAATAAAGCTACGAGCTTCAAGGGATGCTCTCCAGACTTTATCTGTTCTCCTATTAACTGTAATGCTTTACCGATTTGTTTTTGACTAACAGCATCAATCATGGAGAATATAGATATTTCCGGTATACTGGACATAATCTCTATAAGGTCAGACTGACTAATTCTAGTCTTACCTTCTGTAAATAAGGCCGCCTTCTCCAATTCATTGTGTAAAAATCCTAAGGATATCTGGGGCATAATACTTATAACTCCCAAAAAATACTCCATAGCATCACTATCCATTTTTCTATTGAGTTCAGCCAATTTTGAGATAAGCCATCCTCTTACATCTTTTCCTTTTATATTAGCAAGCTCTACAGTAGTTCCATACTTTTCTATCATTTTGAAAATTTTACGTCTTTTATCGACTTTATCCGTTGTAGAAAGAATCAGATGAGTATAATCCGGCATATTGCTAATAACCTTAAGCAATCGTTCCTCGGATTTATCATTCACTTCTGCCTCTTCATTATTATTCTTCCGCGGACGCAGCAATGCTGTACCGCGTATATGAATTACATTCTTCCCACCCATAAATGGAACCGTCTCAATTAAAGCGATTAGTTCATTTATACTGGGATCCTTATCTAATTGCAAAAGATTCATATCCAATTCTTCAGGAGCCAAAACAGCCTTAATCACTGCTTGTTCAATCTGTCTAATAAAATAAGCCTCTTCGCCATACAATAGGTAAATTGATTTTACCTGTCCTTTTTTTAGTGCTTCGAAAATCTCCCCATACCCCATAACTTCCTCCAATATGATTCAATCATTTTATATAAGTATCAACAGACATAATACTGCCATCGGTCTTAAATACAATAGCCCCTTGTTGATCGGTGCGATAAATTATACTATGTTGAGCCAACAAGCGGTTAATTGTATCTTCATGAGGGTGTCCAAAAGAATTGTTTGCCCCTACAGAAATAACTGCATATTCAGGATTAACCTCTTTTAGAAATTCTACTGAAGAAGATGTTTTTGCCCCATGATGCCCCACTTTTAGTACCACACTAGAGATATCTTTACCCCTCCAAATCATTTCTTCCTCACCTTCAGCTGGAAGATCTCCTGTAAACAAGAAACTATATTTTCCATAGCGCACCTGCATTACACTAGACACTTCATTACTAGAATGTCCTCTCATTATTCCCGTATCAGCATGTAGTATTTTAATGACAATACCATCAATCTCTATTTTTTGTCCTTCATAAGCAGCAATGCGAATACTATCGGGTGTTGCATGTAATAAATTCACCACTGCTTGACTATCGTCTTCACGAGACAATACAATATTTTTGATCGGTACTTCTTGAGCAATTCCTGCTGCACCACCTGCGTGATCTTGATGACCATGAGTCAAAAAAAGATAATCGATATTTAATATACCATAATGCCTAAGATAGGGCAAAAGGACTCGGTAACCAACATCAAAATCCGTAGCCTCTCCTATTGTGCCGCCTGTATCCACTAAAATAGCCCGCCCATGGGGCGTTATGATCAGAGCTGCATCTCCTTGCCCCACATCAATAAAATGAACAGAAAGAGGAGCAGGGTAAACAATATATATTATTATACATAAAACAAGCACAAATACTGACGCAACACTTTTTTGAGGCCATTTTCTTACTGTCTCCCTAAAGGATAACACATTTTTCGGCCTATACCCATACATCCAGCTTAATAAGACATAATATAATGCACCCCCAACTAATCCAACAGAAGGCACATACAATTTTGCAGCAGGCACAGCAGCCAACCATTCCGTTAATTGCAGTACTAAACTAATCATGAGGCTGCACATCACCAAACATAGATTACCAATAAGGCCAATTACCAAACCGCTAAAAGCACCAAATAACCCCAATATGACAATCCCTTCAATAATTGGAACAATGATGAGATTGGCTACAAAAGAACTAAGAGAAAAGCTATTAAAATACCACGCAATAAAAGGTAACACCCCAACTTGGGCTGCAATAGTAACTGCCAAAGGGCGAGCCAGCCAAAGAGGAATAAAATTTAATAATTTTATAGTTTTAGTATGCAAGAACACCAAGCCAGCCGTTGAAGAAAACGATAATTGAAAACTCAAATCATAAATAAGTGTTGGCTGATAAATAAGCATCCCTAGCAAGGATAAGCACAATGCGACTGCCCCGTCTTTCTCTCGCTCAAGGCATATGGCACCTAATCCGATCAATCCCATAATCAAAGAACGTAATACAGGAGGCGTCAACCCACAAAAGATGGCGTATAGAATGACAAAAAGGGCAGCGGCTAAAGGTATTAATCGATTTGCGAAAGCAAGTCGTCCCAACAGTCCCTTGCCTAATGCTGTTATAACTCCTGCCACTAAAGCAATATGGGACCCTGATACTGATAAAATATGTACAATTCCTGTTGTGGCAAAATCAGATACCACTTCACGGGGAATGCCCCCATATCCGCCAAACAGCATCCCTACAAGAATCGCCTTATGGCTTTGGGGCATTACTTTAGCTATATTTTCAATTATTTTTTCTCGCCATGCTTCCATAGTCTGTTTCCATGATGATCTATTTTCTTCTATTAAGCTTATTGCATTTCCTTGAACAGACATGCGTCCCCGAATCCCTTGTAGATTTGCAGCAGCCACACTATCATACTGTCCAGGATTATTGTAACCATGCAGAGCAATAACCTCACCAGTGACTTTTATCTTGTCTCCCTGCTTAAAAATTCGCTCCTGATTAGATTGCCTGGCAGAAAGATATAACATCCCTGAAACAGTCGTTATATTATGATTCTTAACTTGCCCTCCATGAATTACTACTGTGTATCTAATTTTACTTTTCTCTTGCGCTAAATAAGTCACGTGAGGCGTTTCTTCAATCCTGCCATATACAGTCATTGTTTCCCCTGCATATCGACTAATGTCTCTAGAACTAAGAGCATCATCGTGAATAAAACGCAGCATGCCAACTATAAAAAATAATACAGCCATCAGCCATAAACTTTGTTTTTGTTTATTAAGTTGCCATAGCAAAATAACAGTTACAATAAAACTGCTCACATACAACAAAGGCAACAACCACATAAAGAAACTCGCACACCAAATACCAGCCGTAAATGCTGCTGTAATCCCGATAACTACATTGGGCATATTTCATTACCCCTTATCTGGTTACTTTCTTCTTTCTTTTTCTAATCCTACAATTTACCATTAAAATACAAAAATCCTGCATACACTCATGCAGGATTTTCATAATAGCTTTATTTCAATTCTTTCAAGTCTAGTTGTCTACGTCTTCAGCGTGTTGCTGCAACGCTTTTTCGATTCTTGTTAAGGCTTCCAACAGAACACTTCGCTGTGTGGCAATATTAATGCGTGCAAATCCTTCCCCTTGCGTGCCGAAATTTTTGCCAGCATTTAGCCCGACTTTTGCTTTATGTATAAGAAACGTCTGTAACTCTTTATCTTTTGGGAAATATGCACGAAAGTCCAGCCACGCCAGATAAGTCCCCTCTGGCTTACTTACTTTCACATTAGGCAACTTTTTTTGAACAAAATCGATTAATGTGTCTGCATTCTTTTCAAGATATATCAGCAACGCATCCAACCATTCATCACCTTCTCTATAAGCTGCTTCCGTACCGATTCCACCAAAGATATTGTTACGGCCAATATGTAATTTCGTAATCCAGGCATGAATCAAAGCACGTCTACGCTTGCAAGGAACAATAATAAAAGAAAAATTGAGGCCAGCAATATTGAAGGTCTTGCTAGCAGCCATAAAAGTAACACTTTGTTTACAAACAGGTGTGCCTAATGAGGCAAAAACCGTATGCTTATGGCCTTGAAACACCAAATCATTATGTATTTCGTCTGATAACACATCAACCTCATATTTTTGGCAGAGGTCATGTACTTTTGTCAGTTCTTCTCTACTCCACACACGACCAACCGGATTGTGAGGACTACATAATAAGAGCAATTTATTTTGAGGATCTGCCAGTTTCTGTTCTAAGTCCTCAAAGTCCATCTCATAGCACCCATTTCTAAAAATAAGAGGATTCTCTACAACTTTACGGTCATTATCTCTTATGGATGTAAAAAAGGGCGGATATACTGGCGGTTGAATAATAATACCGTCTCCAGGTTCTGAAAGGGCAAAAATAGACAGGCTAATGGATGGGACAACACCAGGAGCAAGCAAGATCCAGTCCTGTTCAATTTCCCAACCATGGCGTTTTTTAGCCCATTGAATGATGGATTGATAAAGAGATGACTCTTGGATGTTATAAGCATATATGGGATGTTTGGCCCGTTCTATGATTGCAGCCGATATTGCTTTTGGTGAAGAAAAGTCCATATCAGCAATCCAGAGAGGTAGTACTTCCTCACTACCAAACACATTGTCTAGTGCATCCCACTTTCGGCTACCAGTCCCTTGACGAGGTATTATCATATCAAAATCAAACGTTACATTATTCGTTGTCATATTAGCAAATCCTCACTTGAATGTTTTTTATTCATGCACACATGATCAGTAATTATTCTACCTTATATTATATGGAATAATCAGAGGCAGGTAAAATTCTTTTTAGAAATTGTCTAGTTCTTTCCTCTTTGGGGTGAAAAAGAACCTCCTCTGCTGTACCTTGCTCCACAATGACTCCGCCATCAATAAATATGACTTTGCTGGCGATATCCCTGGCAAAAGAAATTTCATGGGTAACGACAATCATTGTTAACCCTTCCTTTGCTACTTTTTTCATAACAGCTAGTACTTCCCCAACCAATTCCGGATCTAAAGCAGAGGTTGGTTCATCAAAAAGAATAACTTCTGGATTTAAAGCAAGAGCCCTTGCTATTCCCACACGTTGCTGCTGTCCTCCCGACAGTTGACTTGGATATGCATCGTGCTTAGCCCCTAGCCCAACTTTTTTAAGAATTTTTCGGCTTATTTCTTCCGCCTCGATTTTTGGGATTTTCCGTGGGGTAACCAATCCCTCCATTACATTTTCTAGAGCCGTTTTATTTTTAAATAGATTGTACAGCTGGAAAACCATTGCTGTATTTCTTCGAATCTGGAGTATTTCATTCTTTGTGACAGATTTGCAATCAACATGAGTATCTCCTATTGTGATTTCTCCAGCATCAGGACGCTCTAAGAAATTTAAACAACGTAAAAAAGTTGTCTTTCCAGAACCACTGGGACCTAAAAGAACAACGACTTCGCCTTTCTCTACGGTAAGATCTATCCCTTTTAATACTTCCTGTTTTCCAAATGACTTGCATAACCCTTTTACCACTATCATACTACTCCACCTTTGCCATATACTCCAACCCGAGTCTCCAAAAATGCTACAATACGCTCTACCAATATACATAATGCCCAGTAAATAATAGCTGCTGCAAGATACGCCTCAAGGAACTTGTAATTTCCATTGGCCTCAAAGAGTGTTCCATTAATAATCTCAACTACAGAAATTAATGAGGCAATGGCAGACCCTTTGATAAGGCCTATAAGGTTACTGCCGATTAATGGGATGGCTACTGGCAGTGCTTGAGGGATGACAATTCTTTTTAGCATCTGCAAAGAAGTCATTCCTATGGAGTAAGCTGCTTCATACTGGCCGCTATTTACAGATTGTAACGCAGCCCTTATTACTTCAGAGAGATATACAGTAGCATTAATGGATAACCCTATCACAGCAATAAGGGTATAGGAAATATCTTTGGATGTCATATTAAGGTCTAACGTTTGAGCTAAGGAATCAAAACTTAGCGTAACCGTTAGATAAAGAATCGTTAGTTGTAATAAAAGTGGAACCCCTCTTAGAAAGACTACAACAATTGTAAATAGCTGCGCTAATGCCCTTACCTTGAATAATCTTATAATGGCAATCCCAGTACCCAATAATAGTCCTACCATCAGAGGTACTATTGACAGCAGTAGAACAACGGGAATGTATTGTATTGCTATGCCTATTTCATAAACAAAAAAAGAAATATCAAACTGAAACCCCATACACCCACCCGCCAATTATCTATTATTAAAATCATCCTTGACCTGAAATTGTCCCTTTTATACCTAATTTTCTGCTAATGATATTGAAACATTGTTCTAATATAGAACTCAAGATAAAGAAAATAAATGCCGCTGCCGCATATGCTTCAAGGGAACGATAGGTATTGCTACTAATGGCTTTTATTACACCAATGACGTCGATTACTCCTAATGTGTATGCTAAAGAAGTATCTTTAAGCAATGACACTATGGTATTTCCCAAAGCAGGTATTCCAATCTGTATTGCCTGAGGAGCAATAATACGTCTGAATGTCTGCAAGCGGGTCATACCAACAGAATAGGCAGCTTCCGTCTGCCCCAAATCAACACCAGCAACAGCAGATCGAATAATTTCCGACAAAAATGCCGCTGTATTCACAACATATGCGATCATAACAAAGATCATTGTATCCCACCGATTAATATTTACGCCAAAAGCCCCTATTACTAATGGCAGTCCTATATATACAATATACAGTAAAACAAGTATGGGAATTCCCCTTATGAAGGAGACATAGGCAGTCGCTAGTTGTGACAATACCGGCACCTTATACAAGCGAACCACTGCTATATAGGTTCCTAGTAACATGCCAAATAAAAGAGCAATCACAACAATATACAGGGTTATGTGCAATCGAGATAACAACTTAGGAAAACAATCAATAAATAGGCTTAGTAAAAATATATTTTCCATCTTACATTGCCCCTTTATTAATTTTTAGGAATATAGTCTCCACCTAACCATTTTTTAGAAAGTTCGACAAGAGTTCCATCCTCTTTCAATTCTTTGAGCACCTTATCTATATCTTTTTTCAACTGGTCGCCAGTTTCATCACCCTTACGATACAGATAATAAGAATTGGAACGGCTTATAGGTTCTCCCACTGTTTTAATCTTTGCACCATATGTAGCCCTATAAGCATCTACATTTCTTTGAATGTTTATAAAAGCATCTGTCTTTCCTGATTCAATATTTTGCAAGGTTATTGTAGTATCGGAAGCTTCTAGAATCAGCTTTAATTTATTTCCATGCTCTTTATTCCATCTGTCTACTACTGCTGTTTTATTAGAAGACGCTTTACCAACTTCTACGGTAGCATTAATGGCAGCAAGATCCTCAAGAGACTTTATATCATTGCGATTTTCTTTCGTAACAATTTTCAGATCATAGATCGTCACGCCTTCATCACCAAATAGATATTTATTCTTTCGGTCTGCATTGATTTCGAATTGATGTGCTGCAAGATCTATTTTACCTGTTTCAAGACTTACAAGAATTGCATTAAAATCAAAGGTTTTAAATTCAAATTCGTATTGTGGCAATTTTTCATTCACTTTTTTAAGTACTTCTACCTCAAAACCTGTTAGGTTATTCTTTTCGTCTAAGAAGCAATATGGCTTATATTCACTACCTGTTCCTATAATGATTTTTTTAACATTTTTTGCTGAGTTTGCTGTATTTGAACTGCAACCTACCAAAAGTAGAACCATACTAATCAGAAGCAAGGCCATAACAATTAGTTTATTTTTTTTCATACTTTATTCCTCCATCATTCTTTTTCTTGCAATAGCTTTTTGTAATACGAATGAGCCGTATACAAGGCAGCAACTGGATTATGCCCTGTGATCCGATCTTTGGTTACAAGGGTGGTAACCAGTGCATCTGAGTATTTTGTAAATAAAGAATCGTGCCCTACGCACAGACCAACTACAACATTTAAATCCGTATGATGATAATTTAAAATGCGAGCTTGCAGTATTGGGTTGCACATGGCTTCATGACTACCGGGCTTAATTTTATGTTCTTCCAATATACCAATTTCGGCTTTATCGACTGATCCAACTTTACAAATAGCACTATAATATTCCAAACCTCTAGCCGTAAGAATATCTGCAAAGATCTTTGATTCCTCTATCAGGCCGGCACAAGTTGCAATGCCAATTTTTTTAGCACCAATACGTTTGGCAAATTCAATAATTTCCTCAACTCTTGTTAATTTGCCATAAAAAATACCTTCTACCTGAGCCGATGCTCTAGCGACAATAGCATCCTGTTCATCCCCCTGCAAATAGCTTTTAATTTCTTCAATGTCATCCGCAATAGAATGCCCATCATTATCTTTCGTGGTCAAACAAAAGCCTGGGAACTGGTTACTCCTGCTCCTACAATTGTAAATACTGCAATCTGTGCAGCTTAAGCTTTCTAGATTTTTTTCTCTACCCACAATAATACCTCCATTTTTATATACCATCACCATACAAACCTTCTAGTTCATCAAAACGTCTTTTCTCTGTTTTTTCGATTTGTCCCACTTGACCATTATTCACATGAATTACTAATTGCCCATACTGTATGCTTTGCAAATCAGATAAGATTTTTACTTGTATAGAATGCTTTTTCTTTACTTTTTCTTTTGATGAAATTCTCTTTTCTTGGCTTTTTGCGGAAATAATAAACTTTTCTATTTTATCTATTTTGACAACAAAACCATCTTGAATTATTAAGATTAAATGTCCAAACTGTACATCTAATAAAAACTGTTCAATAATATCAAACACCTGAGAAGGTAAAGGTTTTATCGGCGCCCTTACATTTGCTACATTATTCTTGCTACCGGCATGGGACTGCAATATAAAAACCTCCTTAAATAAGGTAAAGGCAAAGAAACTCCCTTAGAATTCTTTGCCTTCAGTTTATTTCTGATCAGCTTTACCACATATTAAGCTATCGATTATTTTACTCCTGGCAAGGGAACAAAGATTTTTTTCTTCAATTGCTCAGGATCTGTACTGGGATCTAAAACACCGATCGTTTTCATTTCACGAACAGCATTATCCACAGCTTTTCTGCCACCATCAACGGATGGTATATAATTGTAACTCTTTAAAAGTTTAGCCACCAACTCTACATTTCCTGGAATATATTTCTTATCAATTATTAATTTAGCAGCCTCATCTTGATGTTCTTGCACCCATTGAGCACCTTTCATCATACCGCGAGTAATGGCTGCAGCTGTTGCTGGATCTTCACGATAGAGTTTACCGCTAATGGTTGCCATGCAGCAATATTCATCATGATAAGGCATATCATGTGCACTATTAAGTAGGGCAACAGCCTTACCTTTGACCACAATCAATTCAGCTATAGGATCACTTAAGGTAATTGCATCCGCTTCTCCACGTTCCAATACTCCCTCTAGCTCAGCAGCAGGATAGGATTTCCATTGTACATCTTTCTTATAATCAAGTCCTGCATGTGCCAAAGCGCGAGATGCAAGTATCATAGGTCCATCACCCATACCATTATTGGCAATTATTTTACCCTTTAAATCAGCTACACTCTTAATATTGGAATCTGGTTTTACTAAAATTTGCAAACAACCTGTGTGAATACCCGAGGCAAAAACAGCATCTACTCCTTGTTCAAAAGGTTTAACCCACTTCATTACCATACCACTTGAAGCATCAACTTTTCCCGTTGCCAAAGATTCTTTTAAAGTCTCAAAATCCACTTTAACAAGTTCAACATCCAATCCTTCCTCTTTAAATAAACCTTTTTCGTAAGCGCTGAATAGAAAAGCTTCACACGCGCCACCTGAATAACCAATTTTAACCTTTTTGGGTCCTGATGCTGCAGGGGCTGTTGTCTGACTTTGACCACAGCCACCTATTAAAATTGTCATGAGTAATATAAAAATTAGACCAGTAATCATCAAATACTTCTTTTTCATCTTATCTCTCCCTAACTTTTTTATTTTAAAAACATGTAGCTTATAAATAGTATTCCGGTTTATTTTTTTCAGCAAAGTGCAGTAATTCTAAAATATCGGACCTAATCTCAAAAAAATCTGGGTAATTACGACTTCGAGGACGTTCAATACCAATATCAAAAACCTTTGCAATTTTTCCTGGCCGTGGAGTCATAACTACCACTCTATCACTTAAATAAATCGCTTCATCAATATCATGTGTAACGAAAACAATGGTAGTACCTCGATCCTTCCAAATACGCAAAATCTCATCTTGCATATTCATACGGGTGAATGCATCCAGTGCTCCTAATGGTTCATCCATAAGTAATACTTTAGGATGATTCACTAAAGCTCTCGCTAGTGCGGCTCGCTGAGCCATACCACCTGATAATTGGTAAGGATATGAACTTTCAAAACCGGCTAAACCTACCAGTTGAATATATTCGTCAACCTCCTCTTCCTTCTCTTTCAAAATACCTCGCGCATCCAGGCCAACGGCTACATTTTTTCGAATTGTTAACCAAGGGAATAAGGTAGGATCCTGAAATACTAATCCCCTAAAATAATGAGGACCAGCGACTACTTCATTATCTAGTGCAATACTGCCAGAAGTAGGTGTATCCAATCCTGCAATGAGCCTAAGTAATGTAGACTTCCCACAACCACTGGGGCCAAGTAATGAAATAAATTCACCTGGTCTAATGTCCAGGTTTACGGCTTCTAGCGCTGTAATATTCCCACCTGTAGGATCAACAAATAACTTTTGTACATTATTAACTGCTAAAGCTCCGCTACCATCAGAGATTTTTTTTACTGCTGCTATTACCATTTGATCAATCCTTTCTGCCACACTAGCACCTCATCCCGTACTTTAAACAATAAGGTAATAATACCTGAGAAAAGCACCGACATTACAATAAGTGCAGCATATACCTTACTAAATTCGGCCCAACCTTGTGCCCAAGTAATGAACCAACCGAGACCAGCTTTTACACCTAGCATTTCACCAACAATTAATGTAACAAAAGCCACACCCATACTCATAAATAATCCAACAAAAATCGATGGCATTGCCGCTGGCAGTGCAACTCTCGTTATTAAGTAAAATTCACTAGCACCAAGACTTCGAGCAACCTCATAATACGCTTTATTCACATTAGCAATACCAGACCAGGTCATAACTGTAATCGGGAACCAGCAAGCCAAAACCAATAAAAATATACTCGCCGTAAAGCTACTTGGAAATGCAACCATGGCAAGAGGAATCCAAGCCGTTGCCGGAATGGGACCAATGGAGCGTAGAATTGGATTTACCCAGTAATGAAATCTAGGATACCATCCCATCAATACTCCTGTTGGTAACCCGAGTAAAACGCCTAACCCATAACCAATTAATAGCAACCTGAGAGAATATAAAGCGCTGATCCCCAGAGTTTCCCATTCATTAATTAATGCAGCTGTCACCGCGGCTGGCGAAGGAAAATAAGGCAGTGGTAACAATGCCAGTTTTAATGTTACGAAATCCCAAACAATCAAAAACCCTGCGAATGCAGCTAAAAGCGGTGCCTTTTCCAGAAATTTCGACCAGAATGCAGGAAATTTATTGGCCCCAATTCCAGCTACAGCAAAAATCACAACAAGTACTTCTATAATCCAAGTAAAGTAAGGTTTCTGGAAAAAAGGCTGACGATTCTGTAATAAGGTATGCTCAGCTAAGAGCAAGGCTACAAAAATAAATGGCAATAGAGCAGATATCTCTCTATTGATGAAGGAAACATTGCTAACAACAATATTTTCGTTCACTTTAGCAATCAACGTCTGTTTGACACTTGTAGTATCCGGCATAAGGCTACCTCCTTTAATGTATTATCCTAGTCTTCTAAAATTTAAAGCAACTAATTTATCCTGTAATGAGCTCCAAGAGCGATTGGCAAATACCAGGGGAACACCTTGAGATTTGGCCATTTGTTTGATATTCCTGGCTGTCGTATGATTAATATAGTCAATAAAAATAACAATTAAAGTTGTAGATAACGGAAACTTAAACCGTTTTCGGTCGGAAACATTTCTACCAGTGACATGATCAATCGAGTAAATTCCTAAAGTTTGCAAGTTCTTTTCAATATTCCCTAAATGATCGGCGCCGACAAGCATAATTGACATCTTCTCACCTCCTTAAAATTAAAAAAGCTGATTTCTTCGCGTTTGCGAAAAAATCAGCCTCTGGTTATCCAGTCAGCTTTAACATATAAAAAAGACTAAAAGAACCCCTAAAATAGGATTACTTTTAGCCTTCAGTTGTCCTGATCAGCAATGATTTATTATATTTTTAAATAATGTAACATGAATAGGAATTCATGTCAATCCTCTATTTATCAGATGCTTATTTTTTCTTTCATTTTTTCAAATTTAGTTGAGCCAATTCCCGGAACATTTCTTAATTCGTCAATATCTCTAAAACTACCATTCGATTGGCGATATTCTATAATACGTTCTGCCAATGCAGGGCCCACACCTGGTAGTGTATCTAATTCGCTCTTGTTGGCATGATTAATATTTACTTTATTATCTATTTTAACTTTGCCAGTACCAACAGCTACTGTATTATCACTAGAAACTAGGGGCATAGCCACAACATGAATATGCATCCCATCCTTTATGCTCTGAGCTAAATTCGTTTTAGCTACATCAGCCTCAGCTGTAAGACCACCAGCCATAGCTATAATATCAAAAACTCTAGCATTTGGCGATGCCTTAAATACACCTGGCTTATGAACAGCACCACTTATATATACGAAAATCTCACTAGATTTTTCCTCTGATACAGAAGAGTTCTTTGCCATGACTTCACTAGAAGATGCTGATTCGGATACTGAGCCTTTTTGCCAGAAACTATAGAAACTACCTGCTACAATCAGTATCGCTAGCATCACAATAAATAATAACTTATTCCGCTGCTCCACCATGGATATTCCTCCCTATTGTAACCTGCCTACTCTTTCGACAAAAACAGTAAATTTCCTTTTTTTACAATAAAGAAGACTAAGATTTAGATGAACTTCTAATACCATCTAAATCTTAGTCCCACTTATCTAGCTTTTAGCCATCGGATAAGAAGTTATATTATTTATAATTACAGCTCAATCTTTTCCAAATTAGGATTCTCACAGACAGAACGACCAATTTTAGCAAGATTACACCATTGTTCATTTACTTTTACACGAACAATATCAGCGGTAAAATCATTATTCGTTTCATCGGAATTCTCCAGTAACGAAGAACCTACTCCATAAATGTCCACAGGCACATCCATCTCTTCGAACTCTCTTATTTTTTTTGCATTAAATCCTCCTGTGACACAAATTTTAATTTGTTCACACCACTCTTTTGCAATTGCAGTTTCCTCTTCATTTAGATCCCATTCCATGTATGCAGTGTCTATTGCTTCTCGCAGATTCCACACGAGTCTCGGTGACACTCCCATATCTTGCTGCTTATTTCCTGTAGGCACAATGGACTTGTCCCGCATATTTTTAGAAGTATCAGGACGCACCCCATATAGTTTATATTTTTCCGCTTCATCCAACTGGCCTGCCTTGTAATAAGCAAGATATTTAGTAAACATCTTAGTCATTACAGCCTTCGTCTCACCAACACAATCATTATGAAAATCAACTAATACAAGCCTAGAAACCTCTTTTTCAAAAATCCTAGAATATTGCATCATGGTTTCAACAGTATCCCCTAGGAAACAGCATATCGTCGCATGAGCAATGGTGCCGCCACCTTCTCCACCCCACCAGGTACCTTGCTCATCTGTACTTACATAACGAGAATTCTTCTTGCTATGTTTTTGATTATAAGCTTGAGTCGCTAAGGAATAGGCATATCCATGTAAGGCTTGCATTTTATAGTGAGCAAATCGTGCAGGAAAAAATAAAATATCTTTAGAGCGACTGGCTACTAACGTATTATATACATTGGTCGCAATGCGAGTTGGTTCTGCAATAACTCCTAGTAGTACGGTTTCCATCTTTGCAAAATCACGATAACGACCACGAATTCTAAGAACGGGCTGAACACTCGATGGATCACCATCATAATGGACAAAGGTGCCATCCTGTACAGCTTCGACCTCTAGAAGATGATACGTATTTACAAAGTGTTCCTCTTCATCAAAATATCCAGTACACATTTTTAAAATTGCTAAGGCTTCATCTACTCCTGCAACTAGGCTACATGGCCTTCTGCGAGTAAAAAATTGCATTTCAACTTCTACATCACCAACCTGCACTGTCGAGCAATCCATATCTTTAATATCACTATTACCTGCAAAGGTATATCCTTCTTTGGCCAATGCTTCTAACAGGATCACATTATTGCTAAAATATTTATCAGAATACCAACCTCTTCGAATTTTATCTGCCTCAATTTTAAAAATTTCTGCTGCTAATCTTTCGCCATTAAATATAGCCATTCTTTTTACCCCTTTCCACATTCAATAAAAGATCCTGAGTATCTATATTTACAGTTCATGAATATTTTTATTCTTCTTCATCCTTCCAGCGAGGATTAAATTGATAGAGTTTCGAAGGTCTAAAACGCTTCCCTTCTGATAATAATGCTGTTTTGGTAAGCATTCTTTTGACTTTCTTCCGAAAATAGGCATCAGCTAATTCCCGACGATATAAGACTTCATATACTTTTTGTAATTCAGTAAGTGTAAATAACTCTGGCATCAAACTAAAAGCGATATCCGTATACATTACTTTATTTTTCATCCTATCAAGAGCATATTGAATAACTTTCGCATGATCAAAAGCTAAACCATCTTTATTCTCAATATAAGTATTTTCTGTTTTTGAAATATGTCCTTCTACAGTAGTCTTGACTACTACATGATCTTTTATCGTAATCTCTTCATTTTGAGCTACAATTTCAAAAGTTTCTTCAAGAATATAGCCATTTGCCGTTGGACGTTTATTTTTCCCAATCACTTTGCTAAAGACATTAAACCACCGTACATCTTCCGCATCCTCACCGGATTTTACAATAAATTTTTTTCGATCTACCAAGGCCATATAAGATGTGCTGATTACTCTTCTTCGAAAATCAGGATATACTCGCCCCCATGTATAAAGTTGCTCCATATAGACATTTTCTAAATTCGTTTCTTCCTTTAACTCTCGTACAGCGGCTTCATCAATGCTTTCTTCGTAATTAACAAACCCTCCTGGCAGAGACCATTTCCCTTGTTGGGATTCATTTTCTGTTGCTAACAAGTCTCTTTTTTTCTTTACTAAAAGGACTTGTAGAACTTTATCAGGAAGTCGTCTAGGATCCTTATCCTCACCATCAATAGCACTGAAAATAACCATATCTACCGTATTTGAAGACTGTATCTGAACACTATCATCATTAAAAAAACCATTTTTAGATTCATTCATATTGCTAACCTCCCGCTAATCATCAGGCATATGAAAAACAAAGTAATTCGCGGTTTTCATCTAGGTTTATTTTGATATTATCTTTTTGATATTATCTTATTAGTGTTATTATACATGTCCTTTATTCCCTTGGCAATATTTTCAGAAAACTTTCTTGATTCAGTTACTAGCCATCTCTAATCCATTATCAATATATGGATATAACCAAAAACCCGACCACTGAACTGGCCGGGTTTTTAGCTATATTAACTATCAGGTCTTCTTTATCGTACTACAATATTAACTAGTTTTCCTGCTACTGCAATTACCTTTACTACTGTTTTTCCTGCTATAAGTGTCTGCACTTTTTCTTGATCTAAGACTTTTTCTTCCAACTCTTTCGCAGTTAGCATGGCAGAGACAACGATCTTTTCTCGTACTTTTCCATTAATTTGTACAACAATCTCTACTTCTTCTAATTGAATGGCATTCTCATCAAATATAGGCCATTCTTGTTTATGCACACTGCCTTGTCCAATGGTTTCGCTCCACAATTCTTCCGTAATATGCGGTGCAAAGGGGGCTAATAAGCATAATAAACCAGAAACGGTTTCTCGCACTAATCCCGGGTTTAAGGATGTATTTTGATCCTTTATCGTATACATAGCATTTACCAATTCCATGATGGAGCTAATGGCAGTATTAAAATTAAAACGATCACCAATATCTTCGGTAACTTTCTTAATTGTTGTATGCAATGCACGTCTAAGATTACGTTCATCCTTGTTAAGAGTATCGCTGTCATACTGAGACTCTTCTCCTGCCATAAAAGCAGCATAATGATCAACAATTCTCCATAGACGCCCTAAAAAGCGATAGGAACCTTCTACTGCCTGATCATTCCATTCCAAATCACGTTCTGGCGGTGCAGCAAACAAAATAAATAACCGCGCTGTATCAGCACCATATTTGGCAATAATTTCCTCAGGAGAAACTACATTGCCCTTGGATTTTGACATTTTAGAGCCGTCTTTAATAACCATTCCTTGGGTAAGCAGATTTTTAAATGGCTCATTCACATTTACTAAACCAGCGTCTTTAAGCACCTTTGTGAAAAATCTGGAATATAGAAGATGTAATATAGCATGTTCAATGCCGCCAATATATTGATCTACCGGTGCCCAATAGTCAGCTTTTGATGTATCAAAAGGAGCTGTTGTGTTCTTAGGATCAGCATAACGCATATAATACCAGGAAGAACAAATGAAAGTATCCATGGTATCTGTCTCACGTTTAGCTGGGCCACCACATTTAGGACAGGTACAATTTACAAACTCTTCTACCTTAGCCAAAGGGGAAACTGATCCTGCACTAAAATTAACATTTTCCGGCAATAAAACAGGTAATTGATCCTTAGGAACAGGAACAGTACCGCAATCAGCACAATTAATAAGAGGGATCGGTGCACCCCAGTAACGCTGACGAGAAACTAACCAATCACGTAGACGGTAATTGACATGACGTTTACCATATCCTTGTTCTTCTAACCATTTTGCAATTGCTACTTTACCTGCTCCATTCTTCATACCACTAAACTCACCAGAATTAACCATAACACCATCGCCATCATATGCGCCCGTCATAGTTTCAATTGCAAGTTCTTGACCTTCTGGTTGTACCACTACTTTCTTTGCTAAATTATATTTATTAGCAAACTGCCAGTCTCGTTCATCATGTGCTGGCACCCCCATTACAGCTCCAGTACCATATTCCACTAGCACATAATTAGCTACCCATATTGGTACTTCTTGACCAGTAAAAGGATTTATAGCATAAGCTCCGGTGAACATACCTTCTTTTTCAAATTCGCTGGAAGTACGGCTAATCTCGCTCATATTCCGCACACGATCGATAAATTGACGAATCTCTTGTTCATTGTCTTTACCTGCAATGAGTTTTTCTACCAGTTTATGTTCAGGTGCTAGTACCACATAGCTCACGCCAAAAACCGTATCATGACGTGTTGTATACACAGCAATTTTTTCCTCAGAATTAGCTACAGTAAAGCTAAACTCCGCCCCTTCACTACGGCCAATCCAATTCTCCTGCATGGTTTTAACTCGTTCAGGCCAACCTTTCAACTCACTAAGATCATTTAAAAGTCGATCCGCATACTCTGTAATTTTAAAGAACCACTGTTCCAATTCCTTTTTAACTACGACAGAGTCGCAACGCCAGCAAGTACCATCAATTACTTGTTCATTCGCCAGTACTGTATTACATTCATTACACCAATTTACCGCAGCTTTTTTCTTATATGCAAGTCCACGTTCAACGAATAATAAGAATAACCATTGAGTCCAGCGATAATAATCGGGATGACATGTGGCTAATTCTCGATCCCAATCATAAGATAAGCCCAATTCTTGCTGTTGCCGACGCATATTCTCAATATTTTCCCATGTCCACTCTGCAGGGTGGACACCATGCTTAATAGCTGCATTTTCTGCAGGCATACCAAATGAATCCCATCCCATAGGATGAAGTACATTGTATCCTTGCATACTTTTAAATCTTGCAATTACATCACCGATGGAATAATTGCGAACATGACCCATATGTAAATTGCCAGAAGGATACGGAAACATTTCTAAAACATAATACTCTGGGCGCTGACGATTGAGTTCAGCCTTAAATGTATTATGCTCAGCCCAATTTTTTTGCCATTTGGATTCAATTTCTTTAGGATTATATCTCTCGTTCATCTAAAATCCCCCTATTTATAAAAAATAAAAAACCGTCCCATGGCTTGTTAGCCAGGGACGAGTTATACACACCCGCGATACCACCCTGATTGATAGCAACTGCCATCCTCTCCATGATTTTATAACGCTAATCAAGCGTCAGCCACTACTAATTTATGACTGCTCCTCCACAGTGAGTTCAACACATTTGAGGATTGGCTCGCATCATCCGCCAACTTTCTGCACCACAAATAAAGCCTACTACTCTGTCTCTTAGGACTTGAATAATATTATATCCCACCCTATCTTGAAAGTCAAATTAGCACTATTCTGTTTATTTTTTTAGTACAGAGTTCTACATTTGGGAAAAACTGCATACATTTTTTCTTGGGAGGTGTATTTTATGTATAAATTAATCATTGGCAATATCAGAATTACGGTATCCGATGATAGTATTAATCATGATCAAGCTGCAACCGCTGCTAGACAGTCCATTTCCGCAGCCCAAGCTCAAGGCAAAGTCCTATCTCATATTGAAATTAGCAAGGGGGAAATGGGTCTTGAAGTAACCCCTACAGAGAAAATAGGTCACAGAACATTACGTAAGACTATTAAACAAAGTCTCTTAGATGGCATGCATATAGCCATCCAAGAGAAATTATACCCTACAGGTACTTTTAGCAATAAAGACCTCTGGTATGATGGTGATACGGGTCAAGAATGGGGCGGTGAAGCCGTGCAAGTTGCCCGGGAGGAAATAGTAGAGGCATTTGAAAAGTGGATGAAAACAGTTTGACACTCCTCATGCATGAATACAGAAGATTCTTATTAGCTAAGAAAGTATTACGTTTCTTTTGGCTCTCAGCTTAAGCGACTATTCAGGTTTATAACTAGGTTAGAACTAATGGCGAAGAGTTAATCAAATGAGCCTGATGTGATCTAAAATCAACAACATTCACCTAGAAATTATGATACTATAAAAAAAGAGGTTCTGGAAACGATGTTTACCGTTTTCAGAACCTCTAGTCACATTGGCTCATATAACTTTATTGAGATCAGCGATTAATGCATTAATATCGATACCATGAGCTGCTGCTCCTTGCTCAATATTTTCAAATCTTGCAGAAGCGCAACCAAAGCATCCCATGCCATAATTACGAAACACTGCTACAGTGCCCGGGTATTGTTCAACCACTTCAATAATACTTTGCTCTTTGGTTATTGCCATAATAACACCTCCATTCTTAAATGTGTAAGACTTAATATGTTTTTATTTATTTATCAAAATACTTTTTTATAGGATTTAATTTTTCATTGAATCTTTATCTTGATTTGACGCAAGCAGTTCCTGCGCTAAGGTACTGACTAAAGGATTAGAATGCCCCGAGGCCTTCTTCAAACACTCCACAAATTTAGGAAAAATCCATTCCTTCTGCCTAGCCAGTTTATAAAGAGACTCCATGGAGTTTTTGATACAGTCCTCATTTTCTTCCGCATCAATCCATTTACTTAGCAATACAACAGCTTGCTTCATTTCCCATTCATCCCACATTACGCGCCCATAGAGTACCGCAACATGCTGACGTACTTCAGGCTGTTCTATCGTCGAGAATTCAGTAAGCAAAACCCTTTTATAGGGTGTTAAAAATAAAGGCCTGACACGCGTAACCTTTTCTACCATAGATGCTGCTTGCATCTTAATACAAGGTTCTTCGTGTAACACTCCTCGCATAATTTCATCCAATATAAGAGGATCACTAGCTCCGATCTCCAATAATCTTTCTAGAAGGTTGCGCGATTCTTCACTATCCTCAGATAATATTTCCCATGGTATTAACAAAACCCATTTCCTCCTTACAAGTGGCTTTCCGCTTCTTTAAAATAGCGCCTATATAATATTTTGCACAAGCTAAGGCTTTAATTAGTATTACATATATTTGAATGGATATAACCTATTATGCCACAGCAAGGACTTAATTTTTAGGGCTTTTTAGAAATCTCTACTAATTCCAAACCGACATTACGAATATCTTCAATCATAGAAGCCATTTCTTGTATGCTGGAAGCTTGCTGTTGAGCGACTTCATTATTTTCTTCACTCACTTTTATTACCACATCAATGGATGATCGAAGATTTCTTAATATGTCATTAATTGAAGCTGTCGACTTTTTACTTTCATCGGATAATTTGCGTACTTCTTCTGCAACAACAGCAAAGCCTCGTCCATATTCCCCTGCTCTTGCAGCCTCTATAGCAGCATTTAGTCCTAACAAATTTGTTTGATTTGCTACTTGCTGGATAAATTGCAGAATATCATAAGTATCTTTAATACTTTTGTTCACGTCACCTGTTACGGCCGTAGCCTGTTGGCTGGAGCTAGCAAGTCGCTGGGAAGCCATTAACAATTGCTGAATCGTTGTGGATGCCTTTTCTAAAGAAGATGCAACATCAATAGAGCATTTTTGTAAGTTCATTTTATTCTCTTTATCACGCAAACGGGATATAACTAACTCTGACGCTATATTGGCCAGCATTTGGCTTTGCTCTGGATCACCAGCAATACCAAAAGTTCCAATTTTCTCTTGACCATCTTTAATGGCTAAATTAGTTCCGGCCTTTACTTTTCCTCCCAATCTTTCAACATCAGCATTTGTAATCATTGAACAATCCGTATTTGTAGTTAAGATTTGCTTGGAACCCTGGTGGACAACTCCTAATCTTGTTTTTGCGGAATCTGCAATTATAGTCCCACTTTCGTCACAAACAATAGCATGATGACCCGATCGAGAATAAATGAAATTTACAATATCCTCAGCAGTTGCTAAATCAACTTTCAGCACAATTCTCACTCCTTATTTTTAATATATCGCATTCAACATCTAGCCATGTATCTTTACAATCTTCTGACTGTAAATGTAGAGTTTTCCTTTACAAAATCTTAATTAACATTTTTAATACTTCTAATAATGATGTAGAATAATGAAATACGAAGTTCAAATGAATAGCATCAAGGACCAATATAGTCATTTCTTGTAATATTCGCAAATACGATAAAAGTATCCTGCATATAATCATCCCATAATCTATATTTTTTTTAATTTAAAGCAACGACTATAATCGCTAAATAAGGTAGATATCTTGCTAGTTTGTAGTAAGAAACGTTAAAACTCGCGTATACAATATGAAGATAAACAGGTATACTAGGTCATATTGATAAAAATATAGTAGGAGATTATACTGATGCTATTTCGCAAGAAAAAGATATATGAAGATGTTTATAAGTGGAATCGTCATAATAATGGTACATGCTTTTATTGTTATGAGGATAAACCCGTAGCAGTGGCTTTCGTTGGGAAGAAAGGTATCTGCCTAGAATGCTTGAATCATTTTAAAGTGGGACATGCTGGCACAGATCGGCACGTTATCGCTCATCTTACAAAAGGTATTCGTACTCACGAAGAAGCCGTTACATGGTTAAAGAAACATGGTGTAAAGTTAGCACCTAACGGTTATAAAAATAATGTCCATTATTATATGGCGATTAATAATCCAGGAACCTTTGACCACTATCATAAGATTATTTATGGTAATGCTGATCTTACTACCGTAAGCAGTGATACAGCTAAGAGAGTATTGGACAGCTATAATGATATTGAGATATATAACGATGGTACTATTCGTATTATTTATTAATACGTCTAACCACGATTCGAGAGGAGAAAATACTTATGGAAAATAGCCAAGACAAAAAAATAGATCCTATTAATTTATGCGAGTCATCTCTCATTGAAGAGATGAAGCTAGCAGTGGATGCAGAAATGCTACCTACGCAATTTACAGTTTTCGATGTAAAAAAATGGATGACAGAGGATCATATTACTAAACGAGATGGTACGCCATATCAGGAAATATCTACTGAATTACTAGCTAATTACTCACAGCATACCCCTGTAACGAAAAAAAGAAAACAAAAAGTATTATATGCCAGCCCCAATTTTCGCGTTTTTTCATTTAATCCTTTTTAATCCATAAAACAAACTGACTGCCAATTACGGCAGTCAGTTTGTTTATTATCATATCATTATGTTTTAGAAATATATTTCCGAATATCCACTGCAACGGCTGAAACAATAATAAGACCTTTTATAATAAGTTGCCAATAAGGATTCATGCCTACGAAAGTTAAACCATAATTAATAACAGTAAAAATCACAACACCTACCAAGATGCCAGGAACTGTACCAATACCACCTGTTGTAGAAACACCACCTACAACACATGCAGCAATCGCATCTAGCTCATACATGTTTCCATAATTATTCGTAGCACCACCTGTTCTGGCAGCTTCCAACACACCAGCAAATCCATAAAGTGCCCCAGCAATTGCGTAGATCATAACTAGGTTAAGACCAACGTTAATACCTGAAACTTTAGCAGCATTGATATTGCCACCAATGGCATACATATTTTTGCCCAGTTTGGTCTTGTTAAATATAATCCAAACAACAAAGGCTACTATCAATGCAATTAGAACGATATAAGGAATAGAATAAGGACCGCTTCCGATTGAACCAGAGCCTATTACTGTAAAGTCAGGCCTGAGTCCACCAATGGGCTGTGATTCATTGGGCTTCATATCAAAATAAATGGAGTTTACACCATAAACCATTACATAGGTGCCTAATGTTGCAATAAAAGGTGGCACACTGAATTTGGCTACAATCCACCCATTTAGAATACCAACAATTAGCCCTGCAAGAACAGCTATGACAATAGGTATCCATATTGGCAGATCAGGTAAGTTTGGGAAAAATCTTCGTGAATAATCTGCTACCTGTAACATAGAACCAGATATTACAGCGGCTAAACCAACAACCCGACCAGCCGAAAGGTCAACACCTGCCGTTATCAACACAAAGCCAGCCCCAAGAGCAATGATTACTCGGGTGGAAGACTGCATTAAAATATCACGCAAGGTATTTACCGATAAAAAATTTGAATTATAGACGGCAATTGCTATGATAAGAACGAGTAAGACACCATAAATTGCATACTCCAAAAGGAATTCATTCAATTTCTTCGTATCAAAGTTCATTTTTTAACCTCCCTGTTTACGCCAAGTATAACGTCGCATGGCGCATAATTTCTCGTTCAGTAGCATTCTTCTGATCAAGTATACCCGTCAGTCGACCTTCACACATTACCATTATGCGATCAGACATACCTAATATTTCAGGCATTTCCGAAGAAATCATAATAATACTCTTCCCCTGTTTAGCAAGTTCTGTAATAATCGTGTAAATTTCAAACTTTGCACCAACGTCAATACCACGAGTTGGTTCATCAAGCAGTAAGATATCAGGATCAGTAAGTAGCCAACGACCGATAAGGACTTTCTGCTGGTTACCGCCAGACAAATTTTTAATTAGCTCCTTGACAGAAGGTGTTTTTATCCTAAGTTTTTCTACACTTTTAGCCGTATCCTCTTTCATTTTCTTTTCATCGAGCAAAAAGTAAGCTGTCTGATAGGCATTCAGGTCGGCAATCGCTGTATTCTCTACTATAGGCAAAACTGGAAATATTCCTGTAGCACGTCGTTCTTCCGTAAGCAAAGCAATTCTAAATTTTTTGGCATCAGCTGGTGATTTGATTTTGATCTCTTTTCCATTGAGAATAAATTTCCCTTCTGCAATTGAGCGTAAGCCAAAAATAGCTTCAATGAGCTCTGTCCGCTGTGCACCTACGAGTCCACTGATTCCTAGTACTTCTCCTTTGCGTAGATCAAAGGAAATATTCTTAAAAGACCGTGGATTAGGCGATGTAAGATTTTCTACTCTAAGCACCACTTCTCCAGGTACATTACTACGTTCTGGAAAACGTTGGGTAAGATCACGTCCGACCATTTTAGAAATGATGAGATCAGTGGTCAGTTCTGAGGCATCCCATGTGCCAATATATTTACCATCACGCATAATGGTCACATCATCTGATATTTGGAGAATTTCTTCCATTTTATGAGATATATAAATGATCGAAACTCCTCTTTTTCGTAAGTCACGTATAATTTTAAATAACTGTTCTACTTCATTACCAGTCAAAGAAGATGTTGGTTCATCCATAACGATAATCTTTGAATTAAAGGATACAGCTTTGGCAATTTCAATTGACTGTATCTTAGATACAGACAAGGTTTTAACCAATGCGTTTGGGTCGATATCAATCTCAAGTTGTTGAAATAAAGCTGCCGTATCAGCATACATTTTTTTATGGTCTACAAACTGAAAAGGTCCAATACCTGTCATGGGAAAACGTCCTAACCATACATTTTCCATTACATCTCGATGAGGAACAGGATGCAATTCTTGATGAATCATAGAGATTCCATAATTCAGAGCATCCTTAGAATTATGAATTTCGAGCTTTTGTCCATTTAGAATAATTTCACCAGCATCCTGTTTATATATTCCAAAAAGACATTTCATTAACGTTGATTTGCCTGCACCATTTTCACCCATAAGGGCATGGACTGTGCCAGGTCGCACTTTCAATGTTACATCATCAAGCGCCTTGACTCCAGGAAATTCTTTGGAAATATGATTCATTTCAAGCAAAAAATCAGATTCTGTCATGATGAGCGCCTCTCTTTCTCTCGAAGGCTTTTTGAATGTTTCTTTTAATAAGAATGGCAAGGGTTCAACGTTAGATCCATTGGCCCTTGCCATTTTCTAACTTTAGTTTTTAACGCTAATCAACCTCGATAAATTACTTAGCTTCGTTCATATTAGCTTTCGTAATTTTCTTATAGTCAATCCAGACATATTTGCCGTCTGTAATAGTATAACCAGTATTTTCTTTACTAGGTACTAAACCTTGAGCCAATACATCAGCCAAATTGAAGGTTGCTTTGCCTTGGTTATTAGCATCATTCAAGACTGTACCATATAGGGTTCCTTCTTCCAATGCTTTTAATGCAGGAGCAGTAGCATCAACGCCAACTACAGGCATGAATTTACCATCTTTAAAATAACCTTTAGCTTTTAATGCTTCAATAGCACCTAAAGCCATGTCATCATTATTTGCAAGAACAACATCAATCTTATCTCCATGAGCTGCTAAGAAGGCTGCCATTTTTTCTTGTCCCTTTACACGATCCCACATTGCAGTATCTTCAGCTACTTTTTCAACTTTTAAACCTGCATCTTCAATTGCTTTAATTGCGAATTTAGTACGCATTTCAGCATCTTGATGACCTGGCTCACCTTTTAACATAACATAGCGAATTACACCATCTTTTGTAGGATGAGCTTTAAAGTAGTCTACTACTAATTGTCCTTCCATGATACCAGATTGCTCAGCTTTCGCTCCAACATAATATACTTTATCCCACTTTTTCATATCTTCAGGTAAAGGTTCACGGTTTAAGAATACTACAGGGGTGTTGGCAGCTTTGGCTTTGTCAATAATTACACCAGCAGCATTACGGTCAACTGGATTAATGGCAAGAGCTTTTGCTTTTTTGTTAATGAACAAATCAACTTTGTCATTTTGAGTTGGCTGTGAATTTTGGCTATCAACAATTTCCAATTGAGCCTTGCCTTCAGCAGCTTTAGAGATAGCACTACGTACACCACTCATAAATGTGTCATCAAATTTATAAATTGCGACACCAATTAAATTTTTACCACCTTTGTTTGCATCTGCAGCAGGTGGTGTTGAGCTTGAACATCCAGCTACCAATGCCCCAGCTAACAACGTTGCCATCATGAGTCCCTTCCAATTCTTCTTCATAGATTACCCTCCTCCAATAAATTATGTGGAATATTACATATTATAAAACCAGAACACCTTATTGGCCTTATAATAATGCCACCATTAGTAACTAGCGCTGACCCAGCCATATGGATTCTGTAATTTCAGCAAACACAATATCAGCTACACCTTTTAGTGTATTTTCCGTCGTTGTAGTTAAAAAATTTATTTCTAACACATCGCTAGAACTTTCGAAAGATCTATCCCTGATGGTCTGTCTGACTATATCTTCAATATATTGACGGCCTCTGACTATTCCACCGCCAATGATAAGGACTTCAGGATTAAAAATATTAACGAAGTTCGCAATACCAATGCCCAGATACCTTGCTACCTGCTCTAGCATACGGATTGCTAACTCATCACTAGTATCTGCGGCATCATAAATGATCTCAGGGGTTAGCTTTTCTAGATTTCCTTCAACCATGTCATAAATTGAAGAAACCTGTCCTTCCTTAATAGCCTTTGCTACAGCATCCACTAAAGCATTCTCAGAAGCTAATGCTTCTAAACAACCATAATTCCCACAACTACATATGGGGCCGGCAATATCAATGGTAGTATGGCCGACTTCACCGGCACTGTCATTTATACCCCGATAGAGACTACCATTAAAAATAATACCACCACCAATCCCATGACTTACTTTTAGTAAAATCATACTACTAGCATCTTTTACAGATCCATAGTAATATTCGCCATTGCTTAATGCCTTTACGTCATTTTCAATAAAGGCAGGTAAGCCAGTATTGCCTTCTATAATATCCTTTAATGGTGCATTCTTCCACCCAATATTAGGTACAAATACGGCAATCCCATCTTTTCTTCGTACTGGACCGCGCACCACAACGCCCACAGCAAGCACAGGAACAACGGCCTTACTACGACAGTCACTGATAATTTCCAGCAGCATCCTTAAAACTTCGTCCTCTTTCTGCCCCTTGATACTTCTGCTATATTCCCATTCTATGTTAAATTGAGGATTTATCACATATCCTATCATTCTCTCAGAGCGAATATATACAACAATGACAGTAGCTAAGAGGTTGTTAATTTTTAATAACAATGGACGGCGACCGCCACTGGATTCACCAATACTATCTTCCACAATTAAGCCCAGCTCCAATAATTTAGTCGTAATATTGGTAACTGTCGGCGGAGTCAAGCCAGTCAATTTGGCTATTTCCACTCTAGAAATGGGCCCCTGACGCCTAATAACATTCATCGTTAATGCATCATTGCTGCTTCCTTGTCTAAAAGTATTTACTATTACATTTTCCACTCTATCCCCTACCCTTTATTGGCGCACCATTAGATTTTCTTTGTAAGTAAGTCGTCCGCTAGTTCAATATCTAAATACCATTCCATGGTTTGCCCTGGCGCAAGCGGTGACACGCTATTGTATTGCTTGGCGATCTCTAACGAGTCATAATAACCTGTAGAAGGTTCTAATGCGCAATTATATTCTCCTTTAAAACCACCTTCATTTATCCAGATTCCGAGGTAAGGCACCGTATGTAATGGAAAAGATAATTTATATACCAATTTACCCTGATTTAAAGTTAATGCAGCTTCGCCCTGCTTTACTGCTCCTTCTACATAAAATTTTTCTGTTTTCCCACAATATTGGGGAGCAATATGATCTAAACAATATTCTTGGTCATTCTTACCTATCGTTAGAGGAAAAGAGTGCTTTGTTCCCATTTTACCAAGTATGTTACTGTTATGAACAGTAACAATATTTTCGCAATTAGGAATATTCAAAATCGTCTTCTCATCGCAAGCAACCAGGCCATGAAATGCCCATAATCCAAATAAGGGCTGATCTCCTGTATTTTTGACTTTATATTTCAAATGAACGGTTTTACCGTCTAACACAATGACTCTACTAAATAAATAGGGGAGAACTCTACCTTCCCTCACCATCTGTAAACTATCATCTGCTTTTGTTACTAGCCAAGGAAGACTCCATAATTCTCCATGGTCAGGAAGTTTACCTTCATGACCTGCATAGGGATATATACAGGTATCAATGGTAGGAAACATTTCATCAGCACCAGATGTATCATAATGAGAAAAATCTCCGCCATATTCCGGTAACTTATAAGTCTCCTCTGTGGGTTGGAAAAACACTTCAAAATTTTGCGGTTTATATAGTAAAGAAGCAATTTTGCCTCCTATATCTGGCAACACAATCATTTTTAAGCTTTCATTCTCCAAATGATAAGCATCAAATCCCTTATATGTTTGATTATAGATTTTCATTGCATTCCTCAGCAATCAATGGCTTTTACGCCATCTACAATACTTGCTACATAAAACTCAGGCCTTAAGTTCGTCACTTCTTCATATCTTTGGGCGACTGCAACTTTAAACGCATCTATTTGATCCGTTGCAACCAATGCAATAGCACACCCACCGAATCCGGCACCAGTCATACGTGCTCCAATACATCCTCTTGTCTTAAGAGCATTTTCAACAAGAGAATCCAATTCTAAGCCTGTCACCTCATAGTCATCTTTCAAAGATATATGAGACTGAGTCATAAGGTCGGCAAATCCACCAATATCGCCTTGTTCTAAGAGGGAAACTGCTAATAAAACCCTATTATTCTCAGAAATGACATGTCGTGCTCTACGCTGTAATACATCATCTTTCACATAAGTATCTATCTCAAGAAGAGACACTTGGCAAAGATTCGTTACTTGACGATGCTGGTTTATAATATCTAGTACAGCTTCACATTCGCCACGGCGTTGATTATATTTTGACTCTGCTAATTCCCTTTTCTTATTGGTATTCATAATGACTAAGCTATATTCTCCTAAAGCAAATGGAGTATATTTATATTGTAAAGTATCACAATCTAGCAATATCGCATAGTCTTGCTTTCCCATAGCCACTGAGAATTGATCCATGATACCACAATTCACTCTCATGAATTGGTTTTCGATTTTTTGACAGAACTTAGCTAATTCAACCCTGTCAATATTTCTTTCTCCACCAGCATAGCGCAACATGAAGGTAACTAAAACTAAGAGAGCTGCGGAGGAGGAAAGACCTGCCCCATCTGGAAGATTACCTGAAAATAAAATTTCACAGCCTTTTAGCGAATATCCATCATCTAGCAAATGTTTAATGGCCCCTTTTGGGTAATTCGCCCAGCCGTCTTCTGTTTTAAATATAATGGGTTGTTTCAAATCTATAGTAACAGCCAGTGATGCATTGGTGGATTTTAATTGGATTACATTATCTGAGCGAAAACGCATTGCACCATATATCCCTAGAGACAATGCTGCCGGAAATACATATCCCCCATTATAATCAATATGTTCACCAATCAAATTAACCCTGCCAGGCGCAAAGAAACAATGTACAGTCTGATTACTATCATCTTCTCCATACTCTTCATAAAATCTATCCTTAAAGCGAAGAACATCCACGATTGAACCCCTCCTATTAAATAGATATTTTATCACACAAAACTATGGCACGAACCCAAGTGCGCTTCTCCAAAAGGAAATAATTGACTTCTTCTATTTAAATGTTAAACATCAAATACTTTTTTAAATGTTTTATTAAGTTAAATGATGTATTCGCCATTATTTAACAAATCCCTTTTTCAACCCTCGTATTATTCAGTTTTTTTCAATAACTTTTTTATAAATAAAAATAACTTAACAAAATGCTAAGTTATTTTTATTATTTATATTACTATTGATCTTTTAAAATACTATCAATCTTCTCTAGCTCTTCTGTACTAAAATCTAGTCGTTGTAACGCTCCTACACAATCATCGATTTGACTAACCCTGCTGGCTCCGATCAAAACCGAAGTCATTTGCTTATTACGCAGTACCCAAGCTAAAGCCATCTGTGCCATGCTCTGCTCTCTTTGCTTAGCAATTTCATTTAACCTAGCAACTTTCGAAATTAAGGCTTCTGTAATATCCTCTGATTTTAGAAAAGCACTTTGACTAGCTACCCGAGAATCTTCAGGTATGCCATGTAAATATCGATTTGTCAGTACACCCTTGCCTAAAGGAGAGAAAGCGATACAACCAACTCCCTCATCTTCTAAGAGAGTGAGCAGTCCATTTTCAATCCATCGATCTACCATAGAATATCTCGGCTGATGTATCAAACAAGGAGTACCTAAATTTTTAAGAATCGCAAAGGCTTTTTTCCCTTGCTCAGGCTTATAATTGGAGAGACCAACATATAGTGCCTTCCCTTGACGCACTGCCAGATCAAGAGCTCCCATCGTCTCCTCCAATGGAGTATTTTCATCTGGACGATGGTGATAAAAAATATCAACATAATCCAGCCCCATACGTTTTAAGCTTTGATCAAGGCTTGCCAAAAGATATTTCTTAGAACCAAAATCACCGTATGGACCTGGCCACATGGTATAACCAGCCTTAGTGGAAATCACCAGTTCATCTCTATATGCTTTAAAGTCATCCCGTAAAATTCTTCCGAAAGTTTCTTCTGCCGCCCCTGGAGGAGGACCATAGTTATTAGCAAGATCAAAATGAGTAATACCCAAATCAAAAGCCCGTCGAATCATAGCTTGGCTATTTTCGTAACTATTTACATCTCCAAAGTTATGCCAAAGCCCCAGGGAAATTGCAGAAAGCTTTAAACCATTCTTTCCGCAATAATTATATTTCATGGTGTCATATCTTCCATTGCACGGTATATATGTCATTTTACCTTCTCCCATCCTAATAAGATGATAAATAGAAAATATAAGTAAATAACTACCGAACCTTAATCAACATCATAGAAATATCATCAATTGCTTTTTCATCCGCAATACCAGCAAATAACCGTAGCATGATCGTAAAAAATCCTTCTGGATTTTCTTGAATAATATGCTTATAGGTCATAAAGGAACTACATAGATCTTGATAATTCATTTCTATATTATATAGTTCCCTGGTATTAAATAGCCCATCTGTATACAGAAAAAGAATATCCTCCTTAGCAACTATAATCTTCTGAGATTTATATTCCGCCTTCTCAACTAGACCAAGAGGGTTATCTTTAAAATGAATACTATGTATACTGTCCATCTTTCTCGTATAAACAATAGGCTGACTATGGCCTGCATTAGCTAAGGTAAGGACGTTTCCTTGGATTCTTCCCACAACAGCAGTAAAAGAATAATCACCCTTCATCATAGAATAAAATGTACCATTCATCTGTTGCAAAATTTCTGCGGGGCAAGGCAAACTTTTAATAGAATTATTAAAATCTACCTTAATCATGGAAGCAATCATAGCTGCTGCCACTCCATGGCTTGATACATCGGCCATAATAAACCATGTACTATCCTCAAACTGCACACACTCATAGAAATTCCCGCCAATTTCATCGCAAGGAAGGTATTTACCGTACATATCAACCAGCGGACCTTGTTTTGATGTTGCTATCAAGGTTTGTTGCAAAATATTTGCCAGCATTAATTCTAACTTCGTCTTTTCATGCAAGCGCATCAACGCTTTGCGCTGGACATAACTTTCCAGTGCATTTTTAACTTTTACTGGCACGATAAATTTTATCTGCTCTGAAGTCAATGGTTTGCTAAAAAAATCATAGGCACCAAGCTCTAATGCTTGATTTACACTATCAATATTATCCATGCCAGAGTAAACAATAATAGGAATATCCTTGAATGTAACTTCAGACTTTAATTCTCTAAGTACATCAAATCCATCTTTGCCTGGCATCATTAAATCCAATATGATTAAATCAATATCATTGTCTTCCACTTCTTTGATTGCCTGAAAACCATCTTCCGCCTCATAGAACTCTATCCCCTGCATATCTTTTAGTACGTCTTTAATCTGAATTCTATTAAGCTTTATATCATCCACTATCAAGATACTATTTTTCATCTAGCTACCTCCTCATCATGGATCGAAACTATTCCCAAGGAAAAACTCATTACTTTTATCCTTCTACCTGGCTGTAAATATTCCTTCAATCACTATAAAATAAAATCGCGAAACAACATCTACCTCCTACAAACTATTTATGATTCCTTCTAATTCATTCATTGTCATAGCACCAGATTGACGATGCTTTATAAGTCCATTTTTATCAACGATAATCGTAGTAGGAATCGCAGCAATTTGAAATTGTTTGGCTACCGCTCCATCTTTATCTAACAACACTGGCATGGTATACTTATGTTTATTCATAAAGTCACTTACTTTCCCATTAGACTCTTGTAAATTTACAGCGTAGAAATCTATCTTTTGCTTATTTTTCTTCGCAAATTCTTCTAATTCAGGCATTTCTTCTAAGCAAGGTGGACACCAGGTAGCCCAGAAATTAATAACAGTGATTTTACCAGGTTGCCCTATAGTAACTTGAGTTCCCTGCAAGCTATCCAGAGTAAAAGTTGGTATTTTTTTCCCTACTCTTGCACCAAGATCAGCTGTTGGCTGTAGTTTTGGATTGGTAGCAGAAAAACCGACATACCAAACTCCCGCAGCAACCAGAATAATCCCTAACAGAATCACAAGCATTCTTCTTCCCATTTTATCAACCCCACTTCATCAATATCATCTGGTTATTTGTTTAATAACCAGATTTTGTTATACTATAGATAATACAATCGTGAATGTAACGAAACTAGAACTCATTATTAGGAGGACTTTATGCATCAATATCTTTTTTTTATCGGAGATTTTCCGATTAGAGCCTATGGCTTAATACTTAGCCTAAGTATTATTCTAGCTACAGGCACAGCGTACTTTTTAGCAAAACAAGATGGTCGCTGGCATGATCATGTTGTGGATGTAGGAATTTATGGTGGTCTATCTGGCATTGTCGGTGCCCGTTTATGGGATGTCTTTTTCTTTGACTGGGGTTATTATCAACACCATCTCTTAGAAATCCCCTTTGTCTGGCAAGGGGGAATGGCTATACAAGGCGGTATCCTTTTTGGTTTCCTTGCTGGATATGTTTATACTAAACGCCATAATATTGATACTTGGGCTTTTGCCGATATTGTGGCCCCCGCAATCATTATGGGACAATCTATTGGGCGTATGGCTAATTTATTAAACGGTGATGCTTTTGGACATCCTACTGGCGGCCCCTTCGGTATTATTTATCCTGCAACAACCTTAGCGTATCAAGTGTATGGAGATAAACCTCTTTGGCCTGCCGAAATCTGGGAAGGACAAATTGATATCATTATCTTTGTCTTACTGTTACTATTTCGTACTACAAATCATGCCAAAGGTCAAGTCTTTATTCTCTACACTATTTTATACTCCATCGCTCGTTTTTTCTTAGAGTTTCTGCGCGGCGACTATGGAACATTACTGTGGGGCTTAAAATCAGCCCAATTGACTAGCCTAAGCGTGATAATTATAGGCAGTATTTTTTTTATTTGGTGTGGTTTGAAACAAAAATCTCAACCTCCAAAAACTAAAGTAAAAAACAAGAATAAATAATTAGCAGGTTCTTAAAAAATACAGCCTCAAAACCCAGTGTTTTGAGGCTGTATTTCTTACTTTTCGTATACGGCAATCAGTTCAATTTCCACACTCACATCACGAGGAAGTCTGGCTACTTGTACGCAAGCCCTAGCTGGCGGTTCTGTTTTAAAATACCCAGCGTAAACCTTATTCATGACTGCAAAATCTTCCATATCTTTTAGAAATACGCTAGTCTTTACCACATTTTCAAATAACAGGCCCTCCTTCTCTAAAATTGCTTTTAAATTATTCAGTACCTGATACGTTTGTGATTCAATCCCACCATAAACAATCTGTCCAGTTGTCGGATCTAAAGGTATTTGCCCTGAAACAAATAAGAAGCCATTTGCCTTAATTGCCTGTGAATAGGGCCCAATAGCTTGAGGCGCAAAATCCGTATTAACTACAGTCTTCATAAAAATAGTCTCCTTTAGCTTTTTAGCTTTACTATTTTATTATTTTCGTTATAAAGAAAATAAATCCTGTATTTTATGCCCAATATATACCTTTTTATTTATAAATATTGATGACCGATTCACTCTAATACTCAGATGGGTTTAAAGCTCCACTTAGATCAAGTCTTCTTTATTTAATCCTAACAATAAGGCATATATAAGTGCTTGGGGACGAGGTGGACAACCAGGTACATAAATATCTACAGGTACAAACTCATCAACTGATCCATTTATGGCATATGTATTGCCAAAAACCTGACCACTAGCTGCACATGCACCAACGGCCATAACCAAATTAGGAGTTGGCATAGCCTCATATGTCATAAATAAGGCTTGGGTTAAATTCCGTGTCACTACCCCTGTAATCATAAGCATATCTGCGTGCCTGGGTGATGCTACAAAATCAATACCGTACTGCCCGATATCAAAAAAGGGATTACTCAACGCATTCATTTCAAAATCACAAGCATTACAAGAACCAATATCTACATGTCGTATATGTAACGATCGACCAAATATAGTTCTAATCTTTTCCTTTAATAAGGTACCTGTTTCAGCCAAGTTATCTGACAAGGTCGCAAGCTTGTAATGAGTACTGTGTCGTAATTGCTGCGCTTCACAATGTTTTACACATTCTCCGCAAAAAATACAAGCCTTGTGATCAATGACCAAGCATCCACCTTGCTGAGATATAGCTTTGGTCGGACAACTGGCAAGACAGGCACAACAATTCTTACATGAGTCATTTCCGATCACCACTTGCCCACGAAAGCGGGATGGTATCTGCCTTTTATCATATGGTTCTGTTACCATTCCAATTGACGTAATCTGTTTTAAAATATTGATCATTTTCTTTATCTCCCCCTAGCGATCAAGACACGCATAACATAATTCAAAACTCTTATTGATTAAAGGAAAGTCAGGAATAATATTATCAATAACAGCTATCGTTACAGCTGGCCAATTAGGATACGATGCTGATCTAATAAAGTAGCGATACACCTTATTGTTTTCTCCTACCATTAGCCAATGAAAATTACAACCTCGGGGCGATTCACTCCAACCAAAACCACTGCTGTAAGGTTTTATTTCTGGGATAGACACAAGAAGATTCTCTTGTTTAGAAGATACCTTTTCTAATACTTCTTTAACAATTTTTATTGACTCTTCAACTTCCATCTTTCTTACCCACAAACGTGCCGCTACATCACCACTCGTATATAAGGGCACTCTAAAATGTAACTCATTATAGATTGAATATGCATAATCTTGCCGCATGTCTACATTGATGCCAGAAGCTCTTGCTGCTACACCTACCACACCTAAATCACGGCATGCCTGAGAGGATAATACACCCGTACTTTCAACTCGATCTAGAAAAGCGCTATTATTCTGTAATAGTCCTATAATTTCTGTAAATTCACTAGCTAAATGTTCTAAATCCTTCCGGATTCTCCAAACTAGTTCTGGAGTTACATCCATACTTACGCCACCGGGTATCACGATTCCCCGTAAAAAACGATTACCCGCTACACTTTCATTCAAGCGCATAAGAATTTCCTTTAGACGTGAGCCATTACTAATACCTACAGCTAAACCTACACCTGCACACAAATTACCAATATCACCTACATGATTATATAAACGCTCTAATTCTGCAACCAAAACTCGTATGGCCTCCGCCTCTTTGGGAATTTCCACATTGGCAATAGACTCTACCGCCTGAGCATAGGATATGGCATGGGACACACTACAAGCACCACAAATACGTTCAGCTTGATAAGCTGCCATTTTTAAAGATAATCCTTCTACTGCCTTTTCAATTCCTCTATGGGTATAAAATAATTTTGCATCTAAATGAATTATTTGTTCCCCAGCTTGGCTAAATCTAAAATGCCCTGGTTCAATAATGCCAGCATGGATCGGTCCTACTGGTACTTGAAAAACACCTTCGCCTTGTACGCCCAGCATATTATACGGCTTCTCTCCCATAGGGACATGCATATCTATTGCAAAATCCTTGCGCATAGGATAAAGCCCTTCTGGCCAGTTTTCATGTAACACTAAGGGGCGTAAATCAGGATGTCCAACAGGCAAAATACCAAATAAGTCATGTATTTCTCTCTCATACCAGGCCGCCGATGGAAAAAATGGGGTTAATGAAGGAAATTGTAGTGCTTCTTGGCCTATTACTGCCTTCAGGCCTTTAAACCTACCTGCACCTGCAAAAATACAATAGATCGCGAAATATCCCTTCATATTACGTTCATCATTAGCAAACATGGCGGTAAGCCTATATTCTCCCTGATTATAGATATCCTTTACTTCTTTCACTAAACTATGAGCAGCTATTTCTTGATATTGCATCCCCTAACCTCCCATTACAATTCTTACAGCCTTATGTAAAATATGATTTAACCATGATGGGATAAATAGGCCAAGCACTACTAATAAACTTGTTGAAAGAATTAGCGATACAAGAGCTGGCTTACCTACATTCCTAGAAAATACCTTATGCTTTGGTTTTCTACTAAAAAGGATAGCTAGACAATAGTACATCATACCAGCGAAAATACCTGCAAGTAACAATAGTACACCTGCTCCTAATATAAATCTTCCCTCATTAAAAAAAGCCCAAATAATAGTGAATTTACTTATGAAAATATTAAAGGGCGGAGTGCCCGTAATTGCTAAGATAGCCATCATAAACAAGGTTCCTATTAAAGGCATCGTACTAATTAACCCCTTAATACGCATGATACTTTTTGTTTTGTATTCCTGTGTGATGACTCCCGCCAGATAGAATAAGGCAGATTTAGCTATAGCATGATTGATAATGTGAAGCAGAGCACCATAAATCGCCAAGGGTGTAAAAAGACCTATTCCCAATATTACAATTCCCATATGCTCCATGCTGGAATAGGCCAATAATCGTTTTATATCATGTTGCACTAAAATAAATGGCAGCGCTATTCCTATGGAAAATACGCCAAAACTAATCAATAAATATTGCAAGAATTCACCATTTAGAATTTGCTGCACCACAATTAAATTACGTATAATAACATAAATTGCACAACTTAACAGTGCCCCCGACAATAATCCGCTGACAGGTGACGGTGCCTGGCTGTGAGCATCTGGCAACCAAGTATGCATAGGTGCTAAGCCTGCTTTCGTTCCATACCCTATTAAGATAAAAATAAAGGCCAATTTTGTAATTGCCGGATCAAGCTGATAACCAATTCCTTTTAGCTCTAACCAACTCAATGCTTGTACCCCTGTGCCCACAACATTTACCTGAGCATAATACAATAGAATGGTGCCTAAAAGTGCTAAACAGATTCCCACCGTACATACCATCACATATTTCCAAGCTGCCTCCAGCGCTGAATGATTAAAATAAAATGCTACTAACAAAGCGGATGCTAATGTGGTAGCTTCTACAGACACCCACATTAAACCTAGATTTTCTACAATTAATACACTAATCATCGTAAAAATAAATAAGTTTAACAGCCCATAATATCGCCTTAGCATTTTAAAGGTAATATGGCCATCAAGTAATTCCTTTTCCATATAAGAAATAGAAAAGAACATAGATGTAACTGTTAATACTGCCACCACACTTAGTAAGACAGCACTTAAATCATCAACATACAACATGTCACTGCAAAAAGCACCTTGTACACCGATTCGGTAGATAATGGATGATAGTACAAAACATGTCAGAATACTACCAGATAGATTTACAATTTTAATGGACACTGTTTTGACCAGAAACATGGATATCAAACCAGTCAAGATCGGAATAAACAGTGCCAATAACAGTAATTCCCTCACAACATCATCCCTTTAGTTTTTTAAGTCGACTAATATCCGTTGACATCCCTGACAATTTTAAGCGCCGCGTCAAAATGACTAGCACAACAACTGCTACTAAGACATCAAAGAAAATTCCCATCTCAATAATAAGCGGCAATCCCTTGGTCACGGATAGTCCTACTAAATAAATGCCATTTTCCATAGTGATCAATCCTACAATTTGCATAATAGCCTGTCTTCTTGTCATGATAAGCAATAAACCAATCAAGGTCATGGCTACAGCAGTAGCCAATGCATCACGACTGTCAGCACCAGGCAAAGCTTGATCAATAAGACCATAGGCTAACACAATAGCAATGCAAGCTACTATAGAAGATGCATCCACAGTCAAAATCGGATGATCCTCTTTTTCATATTGCAACTTTTCAACCATATTCAATAGGGCATAGGGTATGATACCCACTTTGATAATAGCAGTGAGTATGGCTGCAATATACATATGCAGTTCACCAGCTTCCATACCCTCTATGCCACAGGCCAAAGCCACCATAAAAGATTGAATTAAAATAATATTCACAGCTGTCTTCAATAAAGCAACTCTAGTTAATAACAAAGAGGTTATTAATAATATAATAATTAATAGATTCATAGCCTCTTCTCCCTTATCTATTTTCTATTGAGCAACTAAGGCTAATAAGGATAATAAACAAGATACTGCTAAAAAATTAGGCACCCTAAATAAACGCATTTTATTGGTACTAGTTTCCCCTATAGCAATCACTACCGTCATGATTAAAACTTTCATCACCAACCAAAGAAAATTAGCAGAATCATATAAATTCCATGGTAGGAATAATACTACAAACAGCAAAATCATAACCATTTGTTTCACTGCCGATGCCCACAAAATTAGTGCTAAATTACGGCCTGAATATTCTAATACCATACCTTCATGAATCATTGTCAGCTCTAAATGAGTATCAGGATTATCTATAGGAATACGCCCTGTTTCCGCGATAAGTACTATAAAAAAAGCAACAGCAGAAAAAATATAAGCTAGAGAAAAAGGACTATCCGCCGCACTAGCAGCCATAATCGTAAGATTGCTTGTTTGGGCTTTTAAAGCAATGGTACACATAGAAAGTAGTAGAGCTGGCTCCACCATTATTGCAATGAACATTTCTCGTGCTCCCCCCATGCCGCCAAAAGCACTGCCTGCATCCAGTGATGCCAAAACCAAAAAAAAGCGTCCAATTGCTAATACATAAATTAAAACAAAAAAGTCGCCAAGACCTTTACCTGAGAAAGAGAATATTGGTAGGAACGAACTAGCAACCAGAGCCCCTGCAAAATAGATATAAGGCGCTGCTGTAAAGATCCAAGAAACGGTAGAAGATATTACACTATCCTTATTTAGTAATTTCACTAAATCAAAATACACCTGCAAAATACTTGAACCTTTTCTATTTTGCAGCCTTGCTTTGATTTTTTTGATCATTCCTGCCACTAGGGGTGCACATAGGATAAATCCCAACGCCTGAATGAAACTAAGAAGAATTTCCATACCAAACTCACCACCTTGTACTCCAAATTAAAACGATCACAGTAATAACCATAATGTATCCGACATATAACTGCACACTACCCGTCTGAATGGACTTCATAAAAGTAGCAGTTCTAATAATAGCCTCATTGATAGGACGATATACCACCGAAACAAAAAAATATTGGATACGCACATGATAAAATAACTCCCGGCCATAGTACTTATTATCACTAGTACTTACCAAGATTTCATCATAGGTATGAACAATATTTTTAAATACGGTACGTATTGATTTTGAAAAACCCATAGCAGTGTACGCCATATGGGAATTGGGTACAATCCCACAGGTCCATGTCTCGCCAGTAGCTTTTATCTCCTTACCGAACTTACGATGTAATATATAAGCCACCACAATTCCACATAGTAGTAACATTCCAATCCCAACTATTGAAATACTGCCTCTTACTTGCCCTTGGTCAAAAGATAGCAAATACCATTCTTGAAGCTTTAATCCTGTCACATCAATGCTGGTAAAACCAACTAAGGCTTGCTGCAAGATCCTAAGCATTATTTGAGGCCACATACCAAATATAATGCACAAGCCTGCTAACATCCCCATGGCGATTACCATAGAAGGCATGACTTCAACCGCCTCTTGTGCTTTCTTACTTCTTGGTTTCGCCAAGAAGGTAATACCAAAAGCCTGAATAAAACAAGCTGCTGCTAATGCACCTGTTAAACCCAGCAAGGCAATCAGTAAGGCACTACCTATTTTTCCAATCATTCCAGACCAAGCCTGGGGTAAAAATAGTAAGGCTTGAAAAGTCAACCACTCACTTACAAAGCCATTTAACGTCGGCAGCGCAACAATAGCCCCAGCGGCAATTAAACAGCATACGGCAGTGTAAGGCATTTTCTTGATTAATCCACCCAACTGTTCCATATTCTTGGTATGTGCCGACTGCATTACTGCACCTGCCCCCATAAAGAATAATGACTTAAATACAGCATGGTTAAATACATGATATAAAGCCGCACTAAAGGCTATGCCTGCCAAGATCGTTTGCTGGCAACTTAAAAACACCATGCCAGCACCAATTCCTAATAAAATAATCCCCATATTCTCCACCGTACTATATGCCAGTAATCGTTTTATATCATGTTCTATAAACGCATAAAGAGCACCTAAAGCAGCAGTAATAATAGCAAAAACTAAGATCATCACTCCCCACCACATCGGCCCTGTCCCAAGAAAATCCAAAAAGAATCTACACATACCATAAATTGCAGTTTTTAGCATGACTCCAGACATTAAAGCGGAAATGTGACTAGGTGCAGCAGGATGAGCACGTGGTAACCAAATATGTAATGGAACAATTCCTGCCTTGGTACCAAAACCAAGGAATACACATAAAAAGATTATATTTCTCATGAAATCACTGACTAAAACACCTTTTAACTGACCGAAATCCATACTACCAGCTGCTACAGCCAGTAGTAGAAAGGCGCTAATAATAAAAACGGTGCCAACATGGGTCATTAAAATATAAATATAAGCAGCCCTAGTACTGGTCTTTTTCTCATATTCTTGATTTACCAAGAAAAAAGAAACTAAGCTCATTATTTCCCAAACAATAATAAAACCTGCTACATGATGAACGGTTACTACCAACGCCATAGATAGCAAAAAGGCATTATACAAACTTACCATTAAAGGTAAGCGACATCCATAATATTCCCGACTATATCCATATGCATAGATACTGGTAGCAGCTCCTATTACTCCAATAATCAGTAGAAAAAAAGCAGATAAACCATCCACTCTGACTCTCATATCTCCAAAGAGCAATAGGATAGGTAAAACAAGATTCAATTCTCCTTGAAAAAAAACAAAAAATGCACATAGTATGGCCATGAAACATCCCATGAACGCAATACTATGTGCAATATAATTTGTAACTTTTACATTCCTTTTAGTGAAGATAACTGACAATATGCCTGTGCTAAAGAATAACAGTATCCCATAATACAAATATTCTGCAACCATTAGCCTACCACCTATCATACTAAATATAATAATTATAGTATAACATAAATTAATAGTTACAACTGGTAAATTTATTCAATTTAATATTTTTTTGTGAAAAATGTACAATATTCAGAAAACAGTCTTATTACAATTACTCACTCTACTTTTTCTCTGGTTCCACCTTAGCAAATAAATGGTTGGCCACAGCCACTCCTGTAGGAGATACGGCCAAACCGCCTTGAGCCGTTTCTTTCAAGGTGCAAGACATAGCATTACCAACTGCAGCCATTGCATCAATCACTTCATCAACAGGTATTACACTGGAAATTCCCGCTAATGCCATTTCAGCGGCTACCATAGCCTGAGCGGCAGCTCCGGCATTACGTTTTACACAAGGAACTTCCACCAGTCCAGCTACAGGATCGCAAACCAAGCCTAACATGTTTTTTAAAGTAAGCGCTACCCCTTGCCCCACTTGCCTAGGGTTGCCACCATAGAGTTCTACCGCCGCACCAGCCGCCATCGCCGCAGCCGAACCACACTCTGCCTGGCAGCCACCAGCAGCTCCCGATAAAGAAGCCCGTGAAGCAATCACCATACCAATAACACCTGCTACCACTAAAGCTTTAGCCAGTTCCAACTTGCTAAAGCCTCTGGCTTCCGCCAAAGAAAATAAAACGGCAGGCAAGGTACCACTAGCGCCTGCTGTAGGAGCAGCCACGATACGTCCCATAGATGCATTTGCTTCTCCTATGGCCAAGGCAATCATGATGGCCTTCGACATTACACTACCAACAATGCTCTTATCAGGAGATTCTGTTCTATAAGCCTCTATCTTTTTTCCATTGCCACCAACTAGTCCCCCCATTGAGGTAATGCCTGTAAGGCCAATCTCAACAGACTGTTCCATCACATCAAGCATTTCCTCCATACGCCCTAATAATGTTGCTTTATCAATTTCTAGTTCTTTTACTTGAAACTCTATACAAAAATCACCAAACCCCTTATTTTCCTGTTCAGCTAAGTCAATCCATTCTTGTAAAGATAATTTTTCTTCCATAGTATCCACCTCATCATTTTACCGTCTTAAATTAACTGAATACGACGCACCGCTTGTATATGAGGCAATTTACCAATGACTTCAAATGCTGCATCATCAATTGGTTGATCTGTCTCAACAATCATAGCTGCTAAGCCGCCTTTTTGTTTACGAAATACCTTCATTTGTGCAACATTTACACCTTGTGTAGATAAAATGCTTGTCACTAAGGCGATAGCACCAGGCCGATCACGGTGCATTGTCAAGATGGCCGGAAAATCCCCACTAAATTCTACGGGAAAATCATCTATGTTTGTAACAACAACACGCCCCCCGCCAACAGAAGTACCTGTCACCGCACAGGTATTGCCATTAGCTCCTGTCAACCAAAAGCGAACAGAATTAGGATGAGCCAAGTCGCCTAGATTAACGGTAGAAAAAGAAATTACAATTCCAGCCTCTTTTGCTAACTCTAAAGATTTGGGAATGCGTGTGTCATCTGTAGCCCATCCCTGTAGCCCTGCTGCCAAAGCTAAATCTGTTCCATGTCCTCGATAGGTTTGGGCAAAAGAACCATGTAAGCCAATTACAGCCTCCTTCACTGCTTCACCTAAAATTGCTAGAGCTAGATTTCCTAATCTTACTGCACCAGCCGTATGAGAACTAGAAGGGCCAATCATTATTGGGCCAATTACATCAAAAATATTCATTTAAAATTCATCTCCTTCAAGATGCTATCAAACTACCAAAGGAAAAAATTTACTAATTTCTTAGTATCATATTAACATGTTTACTGTCAGAGGACAATAACACCATACCAATTAGGTTTACTCTCTTTTTTAAATATGTTACAGTATAATAAAGACTCCCTTGTACTAGGTTGTCAGACACAGGCAAAAGCCTTCGTCGTTCTTACTTGGACTCAAGAAAGTATATACTTTCTGATTCCGTAAAAAAGTTTTATACACTAATAATGGGGAAGTGTTATTATAAAGAAAATCCGCATTATCTTAGCCGATGATCACGCTGTGCTGCGATCAGGATTAAAATCCTTACTTAATAGTGCCCCTCAATTTGAAGTAGTGGGAGAAGCTGAAAATGGCATTGAGGCTATAGCCTTAGTGAAAGCTCTCAATCCTGATGTTCTAATTCTTGATTTATCCATGCCAGATATGAATGGTATGGATTGTATCAAGGAAATTCGATCTCGGGGTATGACATGTCCTATATTAGTGTTAAGTATGTATGATGATGAAGAGTATATTAAGGAAGTCATGCGTTCTGGAGCCAATAGCTATGTTCTAAAAAAATCCGCTGATACAGAATTGATGGAAAGCATTATTAAAATCCATACGGGTAAACGCTATCTAAGTGAAAATCTTTCACAGTCATTATTGAATAATTTACTTTATACCGATTCTAGTGCACCTGATCAACAACATCCATATAAAGTATTAAGTGTACGCGAACGTGAAGTACTCCGTTTTTTAGCTCTTGGTCATACCAATAGCGAAATTGCCAATACCCTTTCCCTTAGCCCTAAAACCATTGACACTTACCGTTCACGTATCATGAATAAGCTTAATATCCATAAAAAATCAGATTTAGTGAATTATGCTATTCAATATAAATTAATAAAAATTTAGCTCTGCTTATTTTTGTAGGGATGAATCCTACAAACTTGTAGGATTCATCCCTACAAGTTTTTACTGTATATACCCTATTTACATTTCCTCCTATTTAAGTGAAAATACAAATAGTTTATATTATTCAAACATGTGAAAAAAAGGACGCTATTTTATTACCAAAGTTCCAAGTAAAAGATAAAGGGGTATAAAAAAATGGAAAAACACCACATCAATGCGTTGAAAGAGATTGTTGGAGAAGAAAATGTATTGACAAGCGCCGAGGATTTATACTGTTACTCCTACGATGCAACACCTGGTCATGCTCATATGCCTGATGCCGTTGTATCACCAGCTAATACTACAGAAACTTCTAAGATCTTAAAACTAGCTAATGAAAATCGTATTCCAGTTTACACTAGAGGGTCAGGCACAAACCTTAGTGCGGGCTGTGTTCCTACAAAAGGCGGCATTGTATTATTAATGACTCGTCTGAACCAAATTTTAGAAGTAGATTTAGAAAACCTGGTAGCGGTAGCAGGACCTGGTGTTGTTGTGGCTGATTTAAATAAAGAAGTGGCTTCCTTCGGTCTTATTTATCCGCCAGATCCTGGAACTGTCGCAACTGCAACCTTGGGTGGTACTGTAGCAGAGAATGCAGGTGGCCTACGAGGTCTTAAGTACGGCGTTTCTAAGCATTATATTATGGGTCTAGAAGTTGTACTAGCAAATGGGGACATTATTAATACAGGTGGAAAAAATGTAAAAGATGTTTCTGGTTATGATATGACCAAACTCTTTACTGGATCAGAAGGAACTTTATGTGTCATCACTAAAATAATTGCAAAACTTGTACCTGCTCCAGAAGCCAAGAAAGCTATGATGGCCATCTTTAAGGATCTTGATAATGCCGGCAAGGCTGTTTCTGCTATTATTGCAGCAAAAATTATCCCTGCAACTCTAGAAATTATGGATAACGCTACCATTCGCACGGTAGAAGATTACGCCAAAGTAGGTCTGCCATTAGACGCAGAAGCTGTACTTCTTATTGAAGTTGACGGTAATCCTATCGTTGTAGAACAAGAAGCCGCTAAGGTTATGGAAGCTCTTAAAGCTAACCATGCCGATTTTGTCCAAATCGCCAAAGATGACGCTGAGCGGGATAAGTTATGGGCTGCTCGTCGTGCTGCTTTACCAGCTTTAGCAAAACTTCGCCCTACCACCTATGTAGAAGATGCAACTGTTCCTCGTAATAAAGTACCTGATTTTCTTCGCGAAGTAAGTGAAATCGCTAAAAGAAATAATGTAACTATCGGTACCTTCGGTCACGCTGGCGATGGCAATATGCATCCTACTATTGTATGTGATATTCGCCAACCAGAAGAAATGGAACGTGTTTATAAAGCTATGGATGAGATGTTTAAAGCTGCAATTGCCTTAAATGGCACATTAAGTGGCGAACATGGAATTGGCCTTGGTAAGTTACCATGGATGGAACAGCAACATGGCACTGTAGCCATGAATGCAATGAAATCCATCAAGCGCGCACTTGACCCTAACTTGATTTTAAACCCAGGAAAATTAGTGGGAGAGTGTTAATATGAGTGAAACAATTACTGCTAAGGATATAAACGAACAAGATAAAGCCCTATTATCAGATCTCCAAGATGCCCTTGCCAATTGCATGAAGTGCGGCAACTGCATGGAAGTCTGCCCAGTGTATAAAGAAGTTGGCAAAGAAGCAGCTGTGGCCCGTGGAAAATTATCCTTAATGGAAGGGGTCTTAAAAGGAGCCATTCCCCTATCTGCTGCTTTTGACACCGCCATGTCCAAATGTGTTTCCTGTAAAGCTTGTACTGCAAAATGTCCTTGTGGCGTACCAGCTGATGAGTTAATCCTCCGTGGACGCCAAGCGGCTGTAAAAGCACGAGGTTTGCATCCTATTAAGAAAAAAGTTTTTGCTCTTTTAAAAAGCAGACATTTATTTGATTTTTCTCTGCGTATGGCAGGCATCTTTGGTCCAATAACCTTCAAGAAAATCCCTGGTAAAATGGCAGCCTTAGCTCGCTTCCCTATGCCAGGAATGGACTATAAAAGAGTAACAGCTCCTTTTGCCTCTACTCCTCTTAGAAGCCAATACCCTGAAGTAATCAAAGTTGATAGACCTACAATGAGAGTTGGTTTCTTTACTGGTTGTACAATCAACTATATTTATACTGATGTTGGACAATCGGTCATTAATGTCCTAAAAGAAAATAATATTGAAGTGACTATGCCTAGTATGCAGCATTGTTGTGGCACACCAGTATACATGTCTGGTGACGTAGATTCTGCTAAAATACTAGCCAAACACAATATTGAAACTTTTGACAGCTACAACTTTGACTATATTGTTTCCGCTTGCGGTTCCTGTACAGAAGCTTTCCGTATTGAATTCCCTCATCTCTTTCATGATGATCCAAAGATGAGTGCAATGACTGAAAAACTTGCTAAAAAAACCTATGAAATCAGTGAGTTCCTCATTGATATTGTAAAAATTGATAAGACAAAATTAGGCCCAGTAGATGTTACTGTGACTATGCACGATCCATGTCACATGGCTCGTGGCATTAAAGTTACAAAACAACCTCGTGAAGTTTTAAAATCCATTCCTGGTTTAAAGTTTGTAGAAATGAAAGCACCTGATCGCTGCTGCGGTTCAGGAGGTTCCTTTAGCTTGGGTAACTATGAGTTATCCCGTAAGATTAACGATAAAAAAATTGTTGATATTGCATCGACCAATGCAGATACGGTAGTTACCAGCTGTGGTACTTGCCGAATGCATTTGACGGACGGTTTGTTCCAGAACAACATGAATCAGGATGCTCTTCATGTTATTCAAGTCTTAGATCGATCTTACAAAGCTGGTAAAAAATAGTATAAAACAGCTTCTTATACAAGAAAACTCCTCTACCCCGTCGGTAGAGGAGTTTTCTTAACATCTTACAATCCAAGTTCCTTACGTTTTTTCTCAATATGGTTTACATAAATTTGAATCGTTTTTTCTGCATCAGTTTCTACTGTTAATTTTCCTAAACCTAAAGTCTCAGTTGTTTCTGTTAAGGTTTTTACCACTAACTCACTACCTGTAACGGAAGGAACTGGCGCAACATGTACCAACCAGCCAAGAGCAATAGCAGTACATGCATCAGCCACCGCCTTTTGCTCTAAATATTCTGGAGCACCTATTACAATTGGTAGCTTATTAGTATCTACATCTAATGCATCTGCAATTTCCATCGCTGTCTGTGTCATTTTACCAATATCAACACAAGCACCATAGGAAAGCACTGGTGGAATTCCTAAAGCTTTGCAGACAGCCTGCAGGCCAGCTCCGGCCTCATCAGCTGCTTTAGGGTTTGTTAAGCCCGTGTACTCCATTACGGATGAAGTACAACCGCCAGACAAGACTAAAATATCCTTTTCAATTAGTCCCTTTGTTATCTTAAAGATATTACTGCCACCTTGTCCATAGCGAGCAGTAGTACAACCTACAATAGTGGCAATACCACGAATCTTCCCTGCAACAATGGCATCAATCAGTGGTTTCCAAGAGCCACCTAAAGCCGCTTTTACCGACTCTGTGCTGAATCCTATCATGCATTCTGAGGAAACATAAGGTGGAATATAAACTTCTCGATTTTCAGCCTTACGTTTCGAATAGGCTTTAATTGCCATATCAAGGATTGTCTCTGCCTGTTTGCGCATTTCTTCCGGCTTAAATTCTACTATCTGAGTATCTGGCATCCGAATTACTTCATGAGTACTGACCATAGTAGTACCAAACCGTTTGGCATATAGAGGCAGTGTAGGAATTGTACAGTTATAATCAAACATAAATAAATCTACTGCACCTGTTGCTAAAAGATATTCTTCAGATAGCCACTCCCCTTCCTGACCACCATAAGCGCTCATTTTTCCTGTATCTTCATAGTTAAGCAATTGCTGCCCTTCGCAAACATGACCTAATACCTGTAGGCCACTTGCACCCACTTGGCGGGCTTTTTCCTGCCACTCTGGGGTAGAAGCCAATTCAATAACAATATGAGCAGCAAGAGGCATATGACCATTGGTAATAATATTAATTTTATCTTTTTGCAGTAATCCCATATTCTGTTTCGCAGTTCTTATTTTTTGTGTACCCATTAATATTTCTTGCAGTATATCCAGAGCAAATAAGCCTTGATATTCATTTGCAATTCCTAGACGTACAGAAGTGAGTAGAAAATCAACTGGATCCGCATTCAGATTGGTCATACATTTTGTCTGAGCAAAAGCTACTTCACTAAAACCACCACCAGGGAATATGTTTAGCTTACGCCATAACTCCTGACGTTTAGGCGGTGCAAAGACCTTTGCCATTGCTGATTCTTCCCAATACGGTCTGCTAATATCTTCAAGTACCCAATTAGCGAAATTAACTGCAACTTTCTTCACATCTTCATGACTATTTAAACCAGCCATTTCAGCGTATTTGAGTAATTTGTCTTTATCACGAATCTTTAAACCACTCTCTTGTGGATACTCTGCTGCCGCTTTTAACGTTCTAGCAACCTGTTGAGCATGAAAAATATTGGCCGATGTTCCAATAGTAACATGACGATAAACAAAGTTTCTCGACACCATTACATCAGCATCAACCCCACAAGCTCCCCGAGGTACTTTAGCATTAATGCGACAAGGACCATTGGCGCATAGTTGGCAAGATAGGCCTTGTACACAGAAATTACAACGAATCTTCTCCTGTTGGTCAAATCGGTCAAAAACGTTGGTTAGTCCTTGGGCATGAACATGTTGGTACATTTCTCGCATGGCTGGATCGATAATCACATTAAGAGGAAAGCCTTCCTTACCCTGATCTGCTACCTGAATATGCTTACGTTGCCATTTATGTACTTCTTCCATGGAATCAGGGCCTTTCTCAATATCGTAGTATTTTTTAGCATTTTGATGAATATCAAAATGACGGTTTGGATCATTACTACCGCTGGCATCTCCCTTTCCTGAAATGGACTCTACATCACCCCGAGTAGTTTCATCCGTGCTTTTAATTAGTTTTTCATTATCATTATTAGGCATTAGCATGACCTCCCTCTTTTCCTGTAGTTTTTCTCATTTCTTTCTAAGGTATACCCGAATCCAAGCATTTTTTTCAAGCTCACTGAAAATCTCAGAAACAACAAGATCACTTAAACTTATAACTTGTTGATACTAAGAATAAAAAGAACAGGAAGTCTGCCAATAGGCAGACTTCCTGTTCTTTTTATTCTTAGTACCTTAACGGTAATTATGCTTTTTACACTTCCATAATAATGGGAAGAATCATTGGGCTACGACGAGTCTTTTCATAAACAAATTTGCTTAATGCATCTCGTACGCTACCTTTTATGGATGCCCACTCTATCACTTTATTGGCTTCGCAATTAGCCAGAACTTGCTTAACTTTTTGTTTAGCCTCAACCATCAAATGACCAGATTCCCTGACATACACAAAGCCACGAGAAACTAAATCCGGACCAGCTACCACACAGCCACTTTCTTTGTCCATGGTAATTACAACAATCAGCACCCCATCCTGAGACAATTTACTGCGATCGCGCATAACAATATTACCTACATCTCCTACGCCCAAACCATCAACGAAGACTTTGCCCGAGGTTACCTTACCAGCTAATTTTCCTGTTACAATGCCAGTATCTTTGCTAAATTCGAAAACCTGTCCATTGCTACCAATAAAAATATTTTCCTTAGCCACTCCTAAATCTTGGGCCAGCTTTCCATGGCTCATCAACATGCGATATTCCCCATGCACTGGTATAAAATACTGAGGACGAACTAGGGTTAGCATTAGTTTCAGTTCTTCTTGGCTAGCATGACCAGAAACATGAATACCTGCAGAACGTTCATGAATGACTTCTGCTCCTAGGCGCAATAAGGCATCAATGGTCTTCGACACAGACTTTTCATTTCCTGGAATGGGTGAAGCGGAAATAATAACAGTATCACTAGGATATATTTCAACTTTTCGGTGATCATTCATCGCCATACGTGTCAAGGCTGACATAGGTTCACCTTGGCTACCTGTAGATAAAATCAAAATTTGATTTCCTGGATAATTTTTGATTTCATCAATGTCAATTAACACACCTTCAGGAACTGTTAAGTATCCAAGTTCCGTGGCAATATTGACAACATTGATCATACTTCGACCGATAATTGCCACTTTTCGGCCATACTTACAAGCAGAGGTAATCGCTTGCTGCACACGTAATACATTTGACGCAAAGGTTGCCAAAAGGATTCGCCCTTTCGCTGCGCTAAAAGCCTCATCCAGAGCAATGCCAACCTGACGTTCTGATTTCGTAAAACCTGGTCTTTCCGCATTCGTACTATCGGACATCAAAACCATTACGCCTTCATCACCCAGTTCGGCAAACTTATGCAGATCCATCACTTTTCCATCTACTGGCGTATAATCAATTTTAAAGTCGCCTGTATGGACAATCGTACCAACCGGCGTTTTAAAATACATTCCTACAGAATCAGGAATGGAATGACTCACCCGAATAAATCCAACTTGAATCTTGCCAAATGTGATTTGATCTCCTGGCTGTATCGGAATCAATTTATAATTTGCTACGTTGTTTTCTTTTAACCGGCACTCAGCCAGTCCCATTGCGAGGCGAGTACCATAAACAGGAACATCAATTTGCTTTAGTAAATAAGATAAAGATCCTATATGATCCTCATGACCATGAGTAATAACCACTGCCCTTATCTTATCTTGATTCTCAAGAAGATAGGATATATCAGGTATAACTAAATCAATTCCTAACATATCATCCTCTGGGAATGCTAACCCAGAATCAAGTATGACAATATCATCCTCATATTGAATAACCGTCATGTTCTTGCCTATTTCGCCTAATCCACCCAGTGGAATAATAGCGAGCTTATTTTGTTTTTCCAAAAAAAAATACCTCCATTATTTGAGTTTGTATATTTAACTTTGTTTTCACTAATAGACGTTCCGTAAATCAGCCCTGAACCTAACTGGCTGACTCCATCCAAATGTTCATAAAATGAAAATATCCGCTCACAAACCATTAATTACATTGTACTTTATCTTACTAAAATATACAAGCATTCCCTTATATAACAATATTTTTTCTTAAAATACTATCTATTTTTCTCACAATACCCTATTATTTTTCCCCCTCAAGGGGATTTCTACAAAAAGCTTAGTCCCTTGACCAATGGCTGACTTGATATTAAAAGTCCCTTCTACCAATGCAACTCGTTCCCCCATACCATATATGCCCAAACAAGTATGACTATGTGTATTCTTAACTATTTCTGTATTAAATCCTACACCATTATCATGAACCATTAGAATAAGTTTATCCTGTCGTTTATTTAATGATACGCAAACTTCTGTTGCTTGTGCATGTTTTACAATATTCGTTAACGCCTCTTGCAAAATTCGATATAAGGTAATCTCGATTTCTGGCGAAAATCGCTCTCTAGATAAATTGCTAAAATCAATATGCATAGAAATTCCATATTGCTTTGCATAATTTTCTATATATTTTTTTGCTGCTGCTACTAATCCTAAATCATCTAATAATACGGGACGTAACTCTACAGCAATATGATGAACTGCTTCTAGAGTTGTAACAGCAAGATCACGCATTTTCAATATTTTCTCTTTATCTTCACTACTTTGCACTTGCTCAGCAAGCATACGCAGACCCACAATAATGGACGTTAGGGACTGGCTTGTTTCATCATGTAACTCTCGGGAAATTCTTTTTCGTTCTTCTTCTTGTATCGTAATAATTTTATTTAAGAACACAGAACGTAACTCTTCTTTCTCTTGTAATGCTCTGACTAACTTTTCCTGTTGAGCATTCGACTGCACATTAGCCTCGACAAAACGTGCTGCTAATCTAGCATAAGGCTCTGCCATTTCTTGATTGCCTGTAACACCAATGACCCCAATACACCTGTTTTCAAACATAATAGGTACATTAAACCCCTGCCTTATACCGCTTAAGTAACGTTCCTCTTCCTTGCTAACATAGAATTCTTTTATAATACCTGCTTTAAGCATTCTAGCTCCCGACTCATGAACCTGCCCAATCCGTTCTCTACTAAAAGAGGCAATAATTACCCCGCGATCATCTAGGATATTTACATTTTTATTTAATTCTGCAGCAACGATATCAACTAAAGACTGAGCAAATTTTGCGTCCAATCTTCCATATGCATTGTTCATTATAATACCCCCATAAAAACTTTAGGTTGAATCTTTGTTCTATCTTTCTGCAAAGGTTAGTATTTTTCCTATGATATTGGTTGACAACTAATCTTATATTTAATAAAATAAGCAAGAAATTAAATATGTTGTGATTATAGAGGCGCAAGTATTATTAGTATATATAGTGAGCTGGCAGCAATGAACTATATTGAAAGGAATAATTGCCGAAACAAAAAAAATGCCGTTTTTTTTTGTTGGGCTTGTATTCAATAAGTACAAGACTGTCACCTAAAATGCATTTAGGTGAAGTGCTATCTCACACAAGCGCTGATTTATTCTTTTAGGGTAAATTTTTTGGTTGTGAGATGGATCTCACAACCATTTTTTATTTTGCAATAATTAGGAGGTTAACTATGTCAAATCCTACAGTGAATCTTAAAGATCTATGCCCTGAAAAAGAAGGACTTAAACGTGGTATGAACTCACGTCATCTAATGATGATATCCATTGGTGGCACAATTGGTACTGGATTGTTTCTAGGTTCAGGTCAAACCCTTAATCAAGCAGGTCCTTTGGGTGCCGTTCTTGCCTACTTAACAGGCGGTTTCATTATGTATCTGGTGCTACTATGTTTAGGAGAGCTCACCTCAGCCATGCCTGTTTCCGGCTCTTTCCAGAGTTATGCTTCACGCTTTATTTCCCCTGGTGCTGGTTTTACTACCGGTTGGCTCTATTGGATCAACTGGGCAATTTGTATTGCTGCAGACTTTACTGCTGCAGGCATTATCATGCACAATTGGTTTCCTCAAGTAGCCATTTGGATATGGTGCGGATTTTTTGCTATTATGCTAGCTTTATTAAACATGGTTTCCGTAAAGGCTTATGGAGAGGCAGAATTCTGGTTTGCTAGTATTAAGGTAGTTGCAATTTTAGCTTTTATAGTTGCTGGAGCCGGCTTACTCTTCGGTTTCTCTAGCCATTCAGTACCTATTGTTGGACTCTCTAATTTCAATACTGAATCTGGTCTCTTTCCAAATGGGTTTCAAGCAGTATTCTTAACCATGATTGCTGTAGTGTACTCTTTTCAGGGTGCTGAACTTGTAGGTATTGCAGCAGGTGAATGCGAAGATGCTAGCAAAAATGTTCCCCGCGTCATTAAAGGTATTACGTTTCGGATCATTTTTTTCTATGTATTAGCAATGATTGTATTGGCTGGTATTATTCCCTGGCAAGAAGCAAGTGTTCTAGAAAGTCCTTTTGCTCACGTATTTGGCATCCTAGGCTTCCCATTGGCACAAGATATTATGAGTTTCGTTGTTATGACCTCTGCCTTATCAGCAGGTAATTCAGCCTTATATGCCTGTTCACGTCTTCTTTGGTCCATGTCTAAAGAAGGTTTAGCACCTAAATTCCTAAGTACATTAAATTCTCGTGGTGTACCGACAAATGGTGTATTAATAACCCTCGTATTAGCTTGTATGTCTTTACTCACTAGCGAATATGCTGCTGATACTGTATATCTGTGGCTTATGTCTAGCACTGGGCTTACAGGATGCCTTATATGGGTTATTATTGCTTGGTGTCAAATCAACTTCCGCCGAGAATTTTCTCGCCTTGGTGGGAAATTAGAACAACTCAAATTTCGTACTCCCCTATACCCCCTTGTCCCAATACTAGCTTTAGCATTAAATATCGGCGTTATAGTCAGTTTGTATTTTGATGAATCCCAACAAATTGTTCTATTTACTGGTATTCCTGCACTAATTGGCATCTATTTATACTATATAATCTTTTTAGATAAAAAAATTAAAGCATCCAACGCACAAGAAAAAGCAATTTAAAAAATGGTGACCTCACTACCGAGGTCACCATTTTTTATTCTATGTCTAAACTAACGTTCCTTCATCGAAAGGCAAAACTTACTATGAGAGAACGTCTCTATTTTTATGTTATAATATTATGTAAATAAGAATAAAAAATTGGAGGGACATTATGGATTCTTTATCCCATGCACTAATTGGCATGGCTATAGCTGGATTATCTGGTCATCCTTTATCCTTTTATGACCCCATATACCTAGCTGCCGTTCTGGGGGCGCAAGCACCAGATTTTGATATTATTGCACAAGTGAAAGGAAATTTTTCCTACCTTAGACAGCATCGTGCTTTTTCCCATTCGATTCCTGGATTAATCCTTTGGTCCATAGTGATTAGCTCTGGACTATTTATTATTATGCCGCAAACTACCTTACTCTCCTTATTAGGATGGTCTTTTGCAGGTAGCTTATCTCATATCCTTATTGATTATTTTAACACTCATGGTGCTGCTATTTTATGGCCTTTTCGGAAAGAGCGCAAAAGCTTACAACTTTTAAACGTATTTGATCCAATACTTTTAGTGCTCTTACTCAGTATTTATATGTTAGATTTCACTATGCTCACTTTATCATGTATTACTTTTTTTATTCTGATATCATATATAGCTTTTAGAATTATCTTACGCAGAAAAGGAAAAAAGCAACTGTTAGAGTTATTCTCCCAACGTGATATCCTGCAAATCACAGTAATGCCTTCACTAAAGCATATATTCTTTTGGGATTTTGTCATCGAGACTAAAGATTCTTACTTAGTTGGCCAAGTCGGAGCAATCTCTCCTATATTAAAAGTTCATGCCGATTTAGCAAAACCAAAAGATATTTCTAACTTTACTCAACAAGCCCAAAAAACGCTAATTGGAGACTTTTTTGCCACCTTTACGCCCTTCATTTATTTTGAAGAAGAAAAAAGTACTCATTCTATTTCCGTCACCATCTATGATCTTCGTTATGTCCTGAATAAAGAATTTATCCATCGAGCAACGGTTATATTTGATAATAATAACCGTCCCATTTCTTCTTATCTCCATTCCTACGGCAGCACTACGAAAATTCCTTGCGAGCTAAATTAAAAGAAATAGCTTCTCTCACTATTTCCCCCTCATTTTATTCCTTTATCATTAAAAAACTGTCCATACTCTTTATCACTTCTTAGGATATGCTTAATGATCCAGTCTTTAAGAAACATAAAGGTTGGAAAAGACAATGCCACTGCACCATTATTATGTTGATTTACAAATTTATTAACTTCGTCTATGTAATATTCATGCTGTTTTTTATGTTCTAGGTATTCAGGATAAGCAAACTGTATCATTAATTTCTCTTCCGCTAACAGATGGTACTTCACATATTCTAACAATTCCACCAAGGTTGTCTCCGTCAAATTCCTTTCTTCTTCCAAATCCCCACACTCAAAAACTTGCTGATACACCTTGTTAAATAAATTGAGCAATTCTTTATGATGATCATCAAATTCTTGAACATTAGTGGTAAATTTTTCATCCCATTCCCAGAAATCCATATTTATCCTCCATTCTACTGCTTTCGCTCTTCCATTGGCCCGATAATAATCCAAATCCATACTTGCATATTATATAATTTTTTGCACAAAATATAAAGGAAGTATCTTGATAAAAACACAATCTCTACTACCTTTTCTTAAAACCAATTTCCTATATTTCCAAAAAAAATAAATTTTTATAATTTTTTTAAAAAATATTATAAAAAACTCTTTACTTTTTTGCCAATTCAGCGTATAGTTTAGAAGCACTCAAATAGATCGTTTGGATTTGTCATCTCTCTTTTATAAGAGAAAATGAATCTTCTCATTACCTATTTTAGTAACAGATATTAGGAGGCTATACAACACATGAACCAAGACAAAACTTTAACTTGCCGCGATTGCGCAGACCAATTCGTATTCTCAGCTTCAGAACAAGATTTCTTCGCTGAAAAAGGGTTCACCAACGAACCAGGACGTTGCCCTTCATGTAGAGCAGCTCACAAACAAAGAAATGGTAACGGCGGTGGCCGTGGTAACAGCAACTTCCAACAACGTGAAATGCATGATGCAACCTGTGCTGCATGTGGCATTCAAACACAAGTTCCTTTCCGTCCAAGCGGCGATCGTCCTGTTTATTGCAGAGATTGCTTTAGCCAGAACCGCTAGGATGTCAGAAGTCCCTGTCTATGACAGGGACTTTTTTTATTTACTTACTTGCACTTGCCTATCTGATCTTGTGGCCATATATACCCCTGTGATAATGCTCAAAGCACCTATACATTTAAAGAATGTAAACGATTCACCTAAAATAAAAACTGATTGAATAATTGTAAAAATTGGTACCAAATTAACAAACACTGCAGCGCGAGATGCACCGATCTTTTCAATAGCAAACAATTGAATCAAATATCCGAGTACTGAGGCAAAAATACTCATATACAGAATTGATAACCAACCATAGACACTAGTCTTAGGCAAATAGGATGCAGGATTTTCTCCTATGACAAAAGGTATGGATATAAGTACACAGATTAAAAAGGTATATGACGTTACCATTAGTGGTGATAAGGAATATTTCTGCATATAAGAGCGACTAAGGAGAGCATATAATGCCCAGCTCATCACGGCACTAAACATTAGCACATCCCCGGGATTAAAACTAAAAGTAGAAATCAGTTGCCAATCAGCATTGGTTACAATAAGAAACACACCGCTAAAAGAAAATATAATGCCTATTAATCGTTTTTTAGTGAGGCTTTCATTGAAAAATAAAACAGCCATCAGAGTAGTCAATACAGGATTGGTTGCCCCAATTAACGAAGAATTAATTGCTGTAGTATAGCGTAAAGCACTAAAAAATAAGACATGATAGAAAAAAGTACCCACAACACCTAATATCATCAAAGCTATCCATTGCCTGCCTTTAGGCAGCCATTTTTCTTTCTCTCGGCTATATAATAAAAAGAAAATAAAAGGTAATGCAAAAAGAAACCGGAAAAAAGTCAGAGCAAATGGTGGAAATTCCAGCACTGCCATTTTTCCTGTTATAAATGCACCCGACCAAAAAAGAGCAGTAAAAACCATTAGTAAACAAACTTTATTTTCGGACATCCACATTCTCCTTATTTTTGCATATATTATATCTTTATAAAACTTTTCTTCATTCCTTTATAAAAACCTTTACACTATCCAAAAAATCTTCCCGGGTAAAATAGATGTTTTACATCCACTCTTATTTTGTATTAAAATAAGAATGAAATAAAAATGTGGAGGTAATGTATGGCTGGATGTAATGAGAAAAACTGTACCTGCCCAAAAACAGAGTGTGCCAGACATGGTAAATGCTGTGAGTGCATCAACTTTCACCGCGAGAAAGAAAATCTTGTCTACTGTCTACGTGATTTAGAAAAAAAGAGCTGAAAGTTCTAATACCTAAGTATTTCATCTATGAATAATCAAGACTCTTACTTAGATTAGTAAGAGTCTTGATTATTTTTTACATACCTCTTCCACTTTTAGCTTTGAGTCGTCGAGTATATTTTATAACGTATTTCTTTAAACAAAAGCAGGGTTGAGAATACCAATGCCAGCATAAGAGCAAAGCCAATTAAAAAGACAACCCCTTCCCATCCATACCAGCTTAAAAACTGTCCTCCCATTGTCCCTAAGATACTAGCTCCCCCATAGTAAAAGAGCAAATATAAGGACGCTGCCTGAGCTTTATCAAAAAGGGCACACTTTCCCACCCAACTACTTGCAACAGAATGACTGCCAAAAAAACCAAAAGTTAACATTGCAACACCGATAATTTTTATATATAAATTACTGTGTAAGGTAATCAGACAACCCAAAAGCATAATACCAATAGACAAGCATAAAATTCTCGAACTACCGTGATCATCAGCAAGCTTTCCCATATAGGTAGAACTAAATGTTCCAATTAGATATACCACAAAAATACAACCAACGACCGTCTGACTCAAGTTATATGGTGGAGACATCAAAGAATAGCCAATATAATTGTATAAGGTTACAAACCCGCCCATAATTAAAAAGCCAATCCCATTCAATAATAATAACTCTGTATTTCGTAAATTCCTAGCCAGGGCAGAAAATACTTCTTTTAATTCTCTTTTTTCTGGTGAAAAGTTAGAAGACTCTGGTAGACCAACCCAAAACCAAATACTAGCCAAAAGGCTAATCACACCAATACCAGCTAATGCAATATGCCAAGAAAACAAGTCTGTTAATGTACTAACAATAATACGGCCAGCCAAGCCACCAACAGAGTTACCACTAATATAAATGCCCATAACCAAGCCTGCAACCTTCGGATCAAACTCCTCATTCACATATGCCATAGCAATGGCGGGATATCCTGCTAGCATGATTCCCTGTAAAGCCCGTAACGCTAATAATAATTCAAAGTTATGAGTAAAAGAAATTATAATGGCCAAGACTGCAGAGCTTAGTAAGGCCATAACCATTACTGTTTTTCTCCCTCTTATATCTGATAGCCATGACATAAATAGCATACACGCAGCCAGAAATCCTGTCACGAAGGATATGGATAAGCTAGCATAAGATGGTGCTACTTTAAATTCGGCTGAGAAAGCTGGAATTAAGGGTTGGGTGCAATAGAGCAATGCAAAAGTAACAAAACTTCCCCAAAACAGAGCTGATATTCCTCGCCAATAACGTCTGCTGCCTTTTTGTATATATTCTCTCATAACATTCAATCCTTCCTACGTCGTAAAACCCTCTTTCTTTATCTTAAACCTATAGCCATCATCCGTCCAATGCATCATATATATATAATCAATGTGTTATAATTATATATAATACGCAATCCTTTATCTTATCAAAAACTGTTAAAAGGTAGTGAATTCTATGGAATGGCACCAACTTGAATATTTTAAATTAGTGGCTGAGCTACAGCATGTAACTCATGCCGCAGAACAATTATCGATTTCTCAACCTGCCCTTAGTCGTTCCATCGCAAAACTAGAAGAGGAATTAGGTTTTCCCCTCTTTGAACGTCGCGGCAAACACGTTGTTCTCAATCGTTATGGCGCCATCTTTCTGCAATATGTGGAAAGATCAATACAAGAGATTATCGCTGGAAAACAAGTTATTTACGATTTAATCCACCCTGATTACGGCAGCGTGTCTCTCTCTTTCCTACACTCCCTTGGTTCTAATCTAGTGCCTGGTCTACTAAGTAAATTCCGCTCCAAATATCCCACTATACAGTTTAAGCTTTATCAAAACGCTACCACTCTTCTTTTAGATCAATTAGAAGCAGGTGAAGTTGACTTATGCCTCTGCTCTCCAGTGACAAAAAGAGAACATATGGAGTGGGAGCCCCTCTTTACCGAAGAACTTTTTGTTGTCGTTCCACAGGGACATCGACTTGCTCATCGAAATTCCATTGAACTCAAAGAGATTGCTAATGATCCCATTATTACTTTTAAGAAGGATTATGGATTACGCATTTTAACAGACCATCTCTTTAATGAGGCAGAGTTAAATCCATTTATCACCTTTGAGGGCGAAGAAATTATGACTGTTGCTGGCCTTGTCGAAGCCAAATTAGGAGTGGCATTGATTCCCCATGTCTTTGGTTTAGATAACACTAATATTTCTTTTTTACCAGTCTCTAAACCTCAATGCCAGCGAGTTATTGGAATTGCTTGGGCAAAAGAACGTTATTTATCTCCCGCCGCCCAGAAGTTTAAAAACTTCGTGATACAATCTTTTTCAGTGAATTCATTTACCTAAAGCTAAATAAGAGAAACACGCTATGCGTCCTTTTTGTTCCGGGATCAGAAAGTATATTGCTTTCTTTATTCCATGTAAGAACGACTAAGGCTTCTGCCTGCTTCTGAGGACTTAGTACAAGCCAAGCCTTTCTTATCCAACCTAAGCAACAGGTTTATGCTATTATAATCGTAGGTTAGATATTAATAGGGTCGCGTTAATAACTATGTACCTGACGCGATCCTAAAAGCAATATGATTCATCTTATACTTTCTCACATAATAAACAAAAGACTTCTTCGCTTTTTCAGCGAAGAAGTCTTTTGCTTATGTAACTGCCACTCTTTTTACTTTTAGAAATATATGTTTTGTATCTCTTTTATGACTTCTTCTCCACGACTTGATACCTGGGGGATGGAATAGCCAATAAATACAGGAGACGTAACAAGGCGCGGCATAACTTTCGCAAATATTTGGTCCTCCAATTGATAGAAAAAAAGATTATAACTGTTACAACGTTTATGAAAATGATTCATTATGTAATGAACAATGATTTGTATGTAATCGGCCATCTGATCCACAGCTGCCAACTTTTTCAGTCTCACATTAAATTCACAAAATCCAATTTTTGGTTCTTTCGCAAGGTTTAATTCTACATCGTTACTTTGATGAATAATAGTTCCTTCCAAACTTTCCACTGGGATCCTTGGAGCATAATCTATATTTTTCAAACCAACAATCTGCATATGAGGGTGTCTGATGGTACCACCAGAGCAAGGTCCATGGTTCTTAAAGAACAGGACCGAAGCAAAGTCTCTACTTCGTATCATGTCCTGCCATTTTTCCATACTAAATTGGAATAATTTATGCAAATGATCCTTAGAATAGAGGGACAATTCTGAGTTGCATTGATCGGTTTCAATAATAATTGTTTGAAATGTATCGCGTAACACTGGATATTTATTTTTTAAAAATACGATAGGTCCATCCTCTGCCATCACATCCTCCAACTTCTCTCTACAACAGAATGGACATTTCACTTCCGTATTTACAATGTTCTCTGGTTTGAAACTGCCAATCGCAGAGTCAAAAATTAAATGCTTTGCCATAGCCACCATAATCTATCTCCTATCTTGAAGTAGTTATTATATATATGATAACCATTTCAAGATTATAGATGAAATTCCTCTAAAAAAATGGATTATCTTGAATGATGTAATATTAAATCTCGTTTCATTCTAACATGCCAAATACCTGCATCCAGAAATGGCTCCGCGGATAATGTAATGTACCCTAATTTAGCATAAAACTGTTCTGCACTACATTGAGCATCTAGCACTACAGAAAGAAAACCACTAGAGACGGCTTCTTGCTCTAAAAATTTTACAATCTCTCGCCCTACTCCACTGCCGCGTAAATCTTCACGTACTGCTATACGCTGTAACTTGCCCATATTATCCTTATAAGCTATTAACCGCCCCGTTGCCGCTGCTTTCTCATCCTCATCAAGAATCAGAACATGTATACATTCATGAAAAGTAGTATCATAATGATCAATCTCTAAAGCAACGGGAACACCTTGCTCCATGACGAATACTTGTTGGCGCAAGGCTAAGCATAACTTTAGTTCAGTATCAGTCTTTACCTTTATACACTGCATTGTATTTCTCCTAATCAATCCTTATTTCTTATAACCCATATGGGATAGGAGCCGAAAGTTTTAAACCATAAACTCTTTTCTTTCACTGCTTCTACTGCACTACGAACATTACTTTGCTCCATACTACCATCCATATCAAAGAAAAAAATATAATTCCCTAGACCCGTACGGGCTGGTCTGGATTCAATTCTTGTAAGATTGACATCCCGCCCGGCAAATTCCTGTAGAATCTCACATAAACTTCCTGGGCGTTCTCCATTCATTTTGCAAACCACAGAAGTCTTACATTTATCTTGTAAAAAAGTAACTGCTGGACTCCTCCCCAACACAATAAAGCGGGTACAGTTAGTAGAACAATCTTGAATATCCGCTGCTAAAACCTCTAAATCATAAAGGGTTGCTGCGCTTTGGCTGCCCACAGCTGCATAATACTCTACACCACTAGCGACGAAAGTAGCAGCATCGGCTGTACTATTCATGTTTCTAAGCTCAGCATTAGGATAAAGCAGCCTTAAATTATGCCGACACTGAGCCAATGCTTGAGGATGAGAAACAATAACTTCAATATCATCCCAGTGCTCTTTGACTAAAAGATTGTGTCTTACTGGCCAGATTACCTCTTTAAGAATATACAAATTAGCTTCATGAGCTAATATATCCAACGTAACATTTACAGAACCTTCAAGAGAGTTTTCTACTGGTACAATACACTCCATTACCTCACCAGAATCTACTGCCTTAATAGCTGTATCAATGCTAGAATAGATTTTAAAACTCACTTTATCTTTATCATATAGACGTAATGCTACTTCTTCACTATAAGTACCGTGGGGGCCAAGATAACCTATTATTGTTTCTTTACTACAGCAATTGCCAAGGTCCATACTCGTTCCTCCTATTCCAGGCTAATCAATATACTTTAACAAAAAATTTTTCAACAACTTCATTCCCTCTGGAGTTAGCACTGATTCAGGATGAAACTGCACTCCTTCAACATTGTACTCTCTATGCCTTAGGCCCATAATCAAGCCATCCTTCGTTTTTGCTGTGATTTCTAGACAGTTAGGAAGACTGTCCTCTTGTACTAACAGCGAATGATAACGCCCCGCAGCAAAAGGCTGAGACAGCCCTTGATAGATTCCAACTTCTTTATGGTAGACATCTGACACCTTGCCATGTATAGGTTTAGGCGCACGCACCACCTTTCCGCCAAAGACTTCACCAATTGCTTGATGTCCAAGACAGATTCCTAGAATCGGCAACTGTCCAGCAAACCTTGCAATAACGTCTTTGCTAATTCCAGCATCATCCGGAGTACCTGGCCCTGGTGAAATAATGATGGCAGAATACTTCTTTGCCTCAATTTCATCTAAGGTAATTTTATCATTACGCACAACCTCTACTTCATATCCTAGGCTAGCAACGTATTGATAAACATTATATGTAAAGGAGTCATAATTATCAATCATTAAAATCATAATTTTCATCCTCGCTAATAATTTTAAATAAAACTTTTGCTTTATTTAAGATTTCTTGGTATTCCATCTCCGGTACTGAGTCTGCCACAATACCGGCACCGGTTTGAATTCCCACCTCATCACCATCAATGACCATAGTACGTATGGTAATGCAAGTATCCATATTATTTCTAAAATCAAAATAACCAACTGCACCGCCATAAGGCCCACGAGGTACTTGTTCCAACTCATTAATAATTTCCATAGCCCGAACTTTGGGTGCGCCACTTAAGGTACCTGCTGGAAAGCAAGCTGCTAATACATCCATAGGGGTAAATTTAGGATCAAGCACCCCAGATACCTCGGAAACTAAATGCATCACATGGGAAAATTTTTCTACTTCAAGTATTCGATTCACCTTTACAGTACCCGGTATACTAACACGCCCCACATCATTGCGGCCTAAATCTACTAACATGCAATGTTCAGCTCTTTCCTTTTCATCCCTTAGTAACTCTGCCCCAAGCAAGGCATCTTCTTCCTGGTTTTTGCCTCTCGGCCTAGTACCAGCGATAGGACAAGTAAAAACATTCCCTCCTTCTACTTTAACAAGCATCTCTGGCGATGCCCCAACAATTTGTCTATGACCAACATTAATATAAAACATATACGGGGAAGGATTTACCTGACGCAGACGACGATACAAAGCAAAAGGAGTTTTGGTCAACTTCCGTTTAAAAGGTTTGGATAGAACAACTTGAAAGATATCTCCTGCTGCAATATGCTCTTTGGCTTTTCCTACCATTTCCAAATAGCTTTCTTTTATGCCAGCCTCATCTATCTGAGCTATTACTCTTTGCTCCTCCTGTTTGTTGTTTATGTTACTTGGAAAAACAGTGGTTTGCTGTAATTTATGAATTAGCCGCTTAAGGTGCCCAATAGCTTTTTCATATTTTACTCCCATATCATCCCCAGGCTCCACACTCGCTAAATACAACAACTTGGCTGAATGAGTAAGATGATCCATGACGATAATGACTCGGCAGAACATGAACTCACCTAAAATGCTTTCCTCAGGGATATTCATCCCTCTAATTCGTTCCCATGTTCCTACAGTTTCATAATTAAAATAGCCTACCGCCCCCCCACTAAAGGGGGGCAACCCTGGCATATCGGGAAAGGAGAACTGTCCTAGTACCTGCTGCATGGCAATCAAAGGCGGTTCAGCAATGCAGAGCGCTTCTTCTTGGCCCATCCTAACTTCTGACAGCTTGCTTCTCCCTACAACCGTAACAAAGGGTTCTGCACCAATAAAAGAGTGTCTGCCAAAAGCTTTACTCGTGTCGGCGCTTTCCAACATAAAGCCAGGGTCATTTCCTGTTATTTTAGAATAAATCGAGACAGGAGTATCTAGATCAACAGATAATTCTGTATATACAGGAATCAAGTTAAACTTTTTCCCTAATTCAACAAATTCATCTTGACTTGGAACTATCTTCATAACGTCCACTCTCCTTGTCTAACTGTACACAAATCGCTCTCACTAAACCACGAACACCATCTATGCCTTCATGGGCAAGCTTCTCAAGAATAGCGCTGCCCACAATAACCGCGTCAGCATAGCGAGCTGCGGCCAAGGCTCCTTCGGGAGTACCAATACCAAACCCAATTGCCATGGGAATGTCAGCAACCTGGCGAGCCGACTCTATGACTGACCCGATCTGCTCATAATTAGCATGTTGCCCCCCTGTTACTCCTGTATTTGATACACAGTATAAGAAACCCTCAGCCTTCTTAGCAATCCTATCAATTCTATCCTTTGTAGAAGTTGGTGCAATGAGCTGAATTAAATCAATCCCTTGTTCTTTGCAAAGATCTTCAAGTAATCCAGATTCTTCAAGAGGTAAGTCAGGTACAATAATTCCATTAATACCAGCCTGAGCAAAGGAAGTAATGAATTTCTCCATACCGTATCCTAATATGCTATTTACGTAGGTCATCACTACTAATGGAATAGTAGATGCTTTGCGTATTTCCTTAATTAATTCTATGGACTTGGTTGTAGTCGCACCAGCCTTCAAAGCCAAGGTAGCTGCCTTTTGAATCACAGGGCCATCTGCAATGGGATCGGAAAAAGGAATGCCAATCTCAATCACATCTGCCCCTTCTTCCTCCATAGCCAAAGCAGTCTCTAGCGTTGCTTTATAATCTGGATAACCCGCTGTTAGATAGACAACGAGCCCTTTACGTCCAGAAGCCTTTAACCCTTGTAGTTTTTCTGACAAATTTGACATTATAATCCCCCCATTACCTTTACTGCCATATCCACATCTTTGTCACCACGACCAGAAAGACAAATAATGACTGACTCATCCACTTGCGTCTTTGGCATGATTTCCTCTAAATATGCCAATGCATGAGAACTTTCCAAAGCAGGAATGATCCCTTCTATACGAGCTAAACGCTTAAAGGCTTCCAATGCTTCTTCATCAGTGACTGCCTTATACTCAACTTTACCACTATCCTTAAAAAAGGAATGTTCTGGGCCCACTCCTGGATAATCAAGACCTGCGGAAATGGAGTAAGGTTCAATAATCTGCCCATCATCATCCTGCAATAAATAACTGAATGCTCCGTGCAATACACCTGGTCGCCCCTTTGTTAAGGAAGCGGCATGTTCTGTTGTTGTAACCCCTTTTCCCGCTGCCTCAACACCAATCTTGATAATGTCTTTATCATTGCGGAAGGAGTAGAAAATCCCCATGGCATTACTGCCACCACCTACACAGGCAACAATATATTTTAATTTCTCTATGTTCAAATTCATGATTTGTTCTTTGACTTCCTCACCAATGACCTTCTGAAAATCACGGACAATCATTGGGTAAGGGTGCGGCCCTACAACAGAACCAATAATATAGTGAGTATCCCCTACATTAGTAACCCAATAACGAATGGCTTCGCTAGTAGCATCTTTTAATGTACCAGTACCACTCGTCACAGGAAAGACTTCCGTACCTAAGAGGCGCATGCGAAATACGTTAAGGGACTGCCTCTCAATATCTTCTTTCCCCATATATACGCGGCACTCTAAACCAAATAGCGCAGCAACAGTAGCACAAGCCACACCATGCTGTCCAGCCCCAGTCTCTGCCACAATTTTCTTTTTCCCCATACGACGAGCTAGTATGGCTTGCCCAATAGCATTATTAATTTTATGAGCACCTGTATGCAGCAAATCCTCTCGTTTTAAATAAATTCTCCCTCGTCCATAATGTTCTGTTAAATTTTTAGCAAAATACAGTTTCGTGGGGCGGCCTGCATATTCCCGTAAATAAAAACTCAACTCTTCCTTAAAAGCCTCATCATTCTTTAACCTTGCATAACTTTCTTCTAATTCAAGTAGTGCTGGCATTACTGTCTCCGGTACAAACTGACCACCAAAATTCCCAAATCGTCCATGTTTATCAGGCATGTAAATTCCTCCTCTTATTTTCTGCACTCTCTCGGAAACAACCATCTATAGCCGTAAACAGGCAAAGGATGAGCATAACTATAAGCGTAGGTTAAGTAGAAGGTTGGAGCGTTAGTTATACTCATCCTTTGCCGTCCTAAATGAGATTTTCCGAGAAACTACTTTCTCAATTGTTTATCCATGCTATTTACGTAAAGCCATTTCTTGAGTCATGAACCCAACATTATCCGCTGAAACCAAACCTTCACCAACCAATATTCCTTTTACCCCTGCTTCTTGCAATTTTTTAGCATCCTCTCCTGTTTTAATGCCACTCTCGCTAATCAGCACAAGATTAGAAGAACAATAAGGCAATAAAGCAAAGGTATTACCAATATCAGTGGTAAAGGTTTTTAAGTTTCGATTATTAATTCCCACCAAAGCAGCTGAAGTCTTTTGCACCCGCAAAAGTTCTTCTAATGTGTGGACTTCCACGAGACAATCGAGACCAAGTTCCTTAGCTATTTCTAGATATTCTTCTAATTCCTCATCGGTTAACACCGCTGCAATCAGCAATATAGCATCTGCCCCTACTAACCTAGACTCATAGATTTGGTAAGTATCAACAATAAAGTCCTTGCGTAAAATAGGCAGATTGGTAACAGCCCGCACAGCAGCTATATTTTCTAGTTTTCCTTTAAAATGTTGATCTGTGTGTACTGAAAGGGCTATTGCTCCATTAGCTGCATATAACTTAGCTAACTCTGTTTCAGTATACTTAGCACACAATTGGCCTTTTACAGGAGAAACCAGCTTACATTCAGCAATAAGTGCCCATGGAGCTTGTTCGATAGCCTGATAAAATGTGAAGCTTCCTTTTGTAATATCTTCTTTAAAATCAACAAGAGGTTTTTCTTGTTTGCGTCGCTTTACCTCTTGGCGTTTTTTCGCCACAATGCCATTTAGCATAAGATCCCCCCATTTTCTGCCCTGCGAGCGGCAATCATAAACTTTTGGATTTTCTCAATGTCCTTCTTACCATCCGTTTCTACCCCTCCCGAGACATCAATACCTCCAGGAGACAAGACAGCAATCGCTGCTCCTACATTCTCAGGAGTAAGACCGCCAGCTATCATCACTGGTCTGTGGATCTGATGAGCAATTTCCTGCATAGACTGCCAATCAAAGGTCATACCCGTTCCGCCATATTGTCCAGGAGTAAAACTATCTAATAGTAACCAATCTACTTGATACTCCTTGCTTTTTTCTAAAGTAAAGTCAAGACCTACGCGAAAAGCTTTAATCACTGGTCGACCTACTAAATGACAATATGCTGGAGTCTCTTCGCCATGAAGCTGGACAAAATCTAAATTACAAATTTCAGCAATCTCCTGTACCTCCTTTAGAGGTTGATTGACAAAAACACCAACTTTAAGGACACCTTTCACCACTTTCCCAATTTCAGCTGCCTTCTTTACTTCAATGCGACGCTTACTCTCAGCAAATACAAAACCAATCAAATCCGCACCGAACTCCTTCGCAGCCTGAGCTATCTCTATGGATGAAATTCCACAAATTTTTATGATAATACCAAGCCCTCCTTGTACTCTTGACTAAATCTTTTCAATTCTTCTAATTTAGCCAAGGCAGCTCCATTATCAATACTCTTAGTCGCTATACTCATACCCTCTTTTATTGTTTCAGCTTTACCAGCCACTACAAGTGCAGCTCCTGCATTCATTAAAACGATATCACGTTTTGGCCCTACTATTTTTCCATGAAAGATATCTAAAATTATCTTAGCATTTTCCTCTGGCGTTCCACCACGATAGGCTTCTAGGCTACCGCTGCTAAAACCATAGTCTGTAGGATCAATCATGTACGTATACGTCTCTTGACCAATTACTTCGGTTACTTGTGTGGGCGCTATCGTAGATATTTCATCTAAGCCATCCAAACCATGCACTACCATAGCTCTTCCTACACCTAACATGGCAAGAGCCTCTGCCAATTTTTTCGTTAAAGAACGTTCATACACACCAATTAATTGATAGCTAGCCCCTGCTGGATTGGTTAACGGCCCTAGCATGTTAAACACTGTACGAAACCCTAATTCCTTACGAGGTTTGGCAGCATATTTCATCGCTTTGTGGAAAGCCGGCGCATACAAAAAACCCATCCTCGTATTTTCTATGGACTTGCATACTCCTTGCACCGACAAATCCAAAGAAATCCCCAAAGAACTAAGAACATCTGCACTGCCACAAGAACTGGATATACCATGATTACCATGCTTAGCAACAACCACTCCAGCCCCTGCTAAGACAAAAGCAACCGCTGTTGATACATTGAAAGTACCTGTTTTATCCCCGCCCGTGCCACAGGTATCAATCATTTCTTTACTACTACAATCTACTTTGAATGAATGATTACGCATCGTTTGTGCAAAGCCAGCAATCTCATCAATGGTTTCCCCTTTTATCCGTAATGCAGTGATAAAAGCACCAATTTGTGCTTCACTCCCTTGCCCAGACATAATCAGGTTCATGGACTCTTGTGCATCTTTATGAGATAGATCTTCTCCTGCCACCACCTGAGATAGAAATCCCTTTAACATAGCCATTCCTCCTTATAAAAATAAAAAAACCACTCCGACCCGAAAGGGGCGAAATGGTTCGCGATACCACCCTAATTTGGAAAGCGAAGCTTTCCCTCAATTCAGGTACGAGATATAATCCGATACCCTAGCCCCATAACGGTGGCAACCGGCTCATCCTACTGACTCCAAAGCGTTCAGTGAGCAGCTCACAGGTCCATTCCATATACTCTTTGGGCCGGTCATCACACCTCCAGTTACCTGGTCACCGACTCGCTGTTCCAAAGTTTATTTATGTACTCATCCTGTTCATCGCTAATTACACATTCTATTTACGCACATTCTATTCAATTTTTTTCAAGCTGTCAAGAGCTTTTTATAAATTTGTTTTTCCACATAGTACAACTGTTTTTATTTATTAAGTAATTTGTAACATTATTTAATTATTTTATGAAAATATAAATATACCCTTGACACTTTTCAATACTTTGATATAATGAGAAACAGTTACTGGAAAAATCAATCCATTCATTAGGATTGATCGAAAGGATGTTTGTTATGACACATCTCACATATAAATCAATTGAACAACAATATTTTTACTTTTTTGGTTGGAGCTACTTTTTTAGCTTCGACTTTTTCGGTTGGAAAAAAGTGAATATATGGTTTTTTAATGAGTATATAGATGGGAATATAAACTTAGCAAACATTCGATAGGGACAATTTATTTTCCAGCATCTCTACAAGACTCATTGGAGTCTTATTTTTTTTATCTAACGTCAAAAATCCAATTGCATTTACAAACGAAAAATCTTAGGAGGTATTTAATTATGGTTATCGTACTACATCCTTCCGTAACAGCAGAACAAATCGCAGAATTAAAAGTAGAACTCGAAAGAGGTGGCTGCAGCGCTTGGCCTACTTACGGAGAATTTCAGACAATTATCGGCGTAGTTGGCAGTACCCACAAATTGGATAAAGATAAGTTGGCAAGTAAAAACTATGTAGAAAAAGTATTATCAGTACAAGAACCTTATAAGAAAGCTAATCGGCTCTTTCACCCAGAAGACACAGTGATTCCCATCGGGAATCAAACTATCGGCGGTAATAAATTAACCATTATCGCTGGGCCATGCTCTGTTGAAAGTGAGAGCCAAATTGTATCGGTAGCCACTCAAGTCAAAGCGGCTGGTGCTGGTTTCTTGCGTGGCGGGGCATATAAACCAAGAACATCCCCTTATAGTTTTCAAGGCTTAAAAGAAGAAGGGCTTGAATTATTGAAAATTGCTAGAGCAGCAACAGGATTACCAATTGTATCTGAAATTATGTCCGTCAGCAAACTAGATAAATTTGTTGAAGATGTCGATATCATCCAAATCGGCGCACGTAATATGCAGAATTTCGATCTTTTAAAAACCGTAGGACAAACAAATAAACCTATTTTGCTAAAACGAGGATTAAGTGCCACCATTGAAGAATTACTAATGTCAGCAGAGTATATTATGGCAGAAGGTAATGAAAACGTTATTTTGTGTGAACGTGGCATTCGCACCTTCGAGACCTATACACGAAATACCTTAGACCTTAGCGCAGTACTTGCCATAAAAAAACTAAGCCATCTCCCTGTCATCGTTGACCCTAGTCACGCTGCTGGGAAGTGGTGGATGGTAGAAGCCCTCTCCAAAGCATCCATTGCAGTCGGTGCAGATGGACTGATCATCGAAGTGCACAACGATCCTGCCAACGCAAGCTGCGATGGACCACAGTCCATAACACCAGAGCGCTTCAGCTCATTAATGGGGTCCTTATCCCAGATTGCTAAAATTGAGAATCGCGTTATTTAATATCTTAATCTGCAAATACTCTCTGTTTCTCGCTATTTTTACACTTCAGGAGGTTAGTAAATGAGTGGTTCATGGGGTAAAAAAGTTCACTATAGTATTTTTGGCGAAAGCCATGGGAAAGGAATTGGCATTACCATTGACGGATTACCACCCGGTTTAGAAATTGACTTGGCAGAAGTAACTCGAGAACTAGAGCGCCGTGCACCTGGGAAAAGTCCTTTATCAACAGCTCGTAATGAAAAAGACGCATTTACCATCTGGAGCGGTTTTCTAAATGGAAAGACGACAGGGAGCCCATTATGTGCAATCATCGAGAATAGTAATCAAAGATCTGCTGATTATGAATCCTTAGCCTGGAAATTTCGTCCTGGCCATGCAGATTATACGGGTTCTATTAAATACAAAAACCACAATGATTTAAGAGGTGGAGGACATTTTTCCGGCCGCCTCACAGCCCCTCTAGTTTTTGCTGGCGCTATTGCAAAACAGCTATTGAAGCGGCAAGACATCTTGATTGGTTCCCATATACAGCGTATTGCTTCTATTGCAGAACCTCAGTTTGATGCTGTTAGAATTGATAAGAACATCTTGCAACAATTAGAACTTCAATCCTTTCCTGTGTTAGATCCTCTTTTAGGTGAAAAAATGCAAGAGAGTATTCTTGTCGCAAAGTCTGCTGGTGATTCTGTTGGGGGTATTATTGAAGCAGCGGTTATCCATTTACCTGCGGGACTTGGAGATCCCTTCTTCGATTCTCTAGAAAGCACGTTGGCCCATTTATTATTTTCTATTCCTGCCGTCAAAGGCGTGGAGTTTGGTTCAGGGTTTGCTCTTGCCCAAATGCAAGGCAGCGATGCCAATGATGCTATGTATAACCAGAACAATAGTATTATAACGTCTACCAATCATAACGGCGGTATCCTTGGTGGCATCTCCAATGGTATGCCTCTCATTTTCCGAGTAGCGATAAAACCAACACCATCCATCGCCTTAGAACAGCATACGGTAAATGCAAAGGGAGAAAATGTCTCTCTTCAAGTAGGTGGGCGTCATGATCCCTGCATCGTTCCTCGTGCAATTCCTGTAGTTGAAGCCATTGCAGCAATGGCCATTTGGGATGTGCTATAGTTTTCTCAGGAGGTTTCCCTATGAATAATGTTGTTCTCATCGGTATGCCCGGTTCTGGTAAATCTTCTATTGGCTCCATAGTGAGCCAAAAACTGCAAACGACTTTTCTTGATATGGACCAATATATTGAAGAAAAAGAACAAAAAAAAATTCCTGAACTTTTTCTTTCAGGAGAAGCTTACTTTCGTCAAATTGAGAGTAATGCAGTACAGGACATCTACCTTAAACAATCTATCGTTATTGCGACAGGCGGTGGAATTGTAACTCGCCCAGAAAACATGTTACTATTGCGAAAAACCAGTACAGTCTTTTATATAGAACGACCTTTGAAAATGATATTAGAGTCCTCTGATCTGACTACTCGTCCACTACTTGCTAAGGATACGACTAAGCTTTATACTCTACATGAAGAGCGTAAATCTCTATATGAGAGTTATTGTCATTTTCGTATTGTCAATAACTCATCCTTAGAAAAAGTAGCAGAGCAAATAGCTCTGATCATGTTGAAAAAAAACCATGAACTTCCTCTTTATTAAGGTTATAATTAATAGTAATCAAAAATAAGAGCTTCACGAAATTTTCGTGAAGCTCTTATTTTTGACACAATCCTACTACCATATATACATATCTAGCTCACATAGGAAGTAATTCCTTACTCTCGCTGAGATATATACCAATATGGCAAGGCAACAAATAGTGCACCACCAATAAAATTCCCTAAAGTTACAAAACTTATGTTATAGATAAAACCAGTAAGTGAAATGGCTTCCGTACCTGGCATGATAAGTACCGCAGACAGTAAAGTCATATTAGCTACACTATGTTCAAAGCCAGTTGTAATAAAGGCAAAAAGACACCAAAAAATCATAATTAGCTTTCCCGTTTCCTCTTTCATTTTGAAAGAACACCAAATCGCTAAGCAAACCAATATATTACACAATATCCCTCTTGCCAAAAGCTCAATCCATGGAAGAGACACCTTACTATAAGCAATTTTAGTCATAAAAAGCGCCGTACTACCTTGCCCAAGACCTGATAAAACAAATAAATATGCGAGCAAGAAAGAACCAAGTAAATTACCAATAAAGCTAAGAATGTATATATTTACACTCTCACCAAATGTCACTTTCTTTTCCAAATTTCCAATTGTCATAATCATATTATTACCAGTAAAAAGTTCAGATCCCGCCATAACAACTAAACTCAAAGCAATACCAAAAGAGATCCTCATAACAATTTTCACCACTGGGGAATCAACCTGTGACAAAAAACCACCAATACTAAAAATAAGTAAAATGCCAAATCCAACATACATCCCTGCAAGGGAAGATGACAAAAGATATTTTAATGGACTTCTTTTAAGAAGTTCACTCTTTACCTGTGCTGCACTTGTAACTTTCTTGATCTCTTCATAATACATATAAATCCCTTCCTTTTCTACAAAACCTCGCATTACATTGTAAGTTAATATTACCTGATGTTGTAAAAATAGTCTGTGATTCTCCTCACTACAGTATATCGTATGAGGGCAAGACTAATACAAGCCTCTTACATTATACACATTTTTAGAAGCTACTGGAAAACTCCAGTAACTTCTAAAGAGCCCGCAATGATATTCGTTCTAAGCGATACGAAAAATAACAACCTATATAGTATGGTCTAAAAAGAAAAAACATGCCTTGGTATTTTCTGTATATTTTTTTAATTAGGCAGGAATTGAACGTTATAAAAGCGAAAAAGGTAAGCATGTACTTACTGAGGAGGCATGTCATGACGATTGAATTTACGTGTTTATCCTGCACTCGGACTTTTGCGGTCTCACTTACCGACTTACCTAAGACAGACTATCTATCCTGCATTGGTTGTGGTAAACCTGTTCCTATTGACCTGATAAATTCCTTACAACATGTATGTACAAGTTTTTCCTTAGATGCTGAAGGCCAGAAAAACACTTCTCCTTGGCATATACGATTCATAGAAAAGGACTAACAACTCCTTTATACTATATCTAATGAAATAGTATTTTCACTGCAAAATGTTCTTATAAAAAGTAAGCAGACATAAGCCTGCTTACTCCTTATAAGAACATATTTTTTATTTCTTTTGCTTTTATATTATCTAAAAATCGATAAAATCAAAATTACTATTCCAAGGAGTGAAAGACTAAAAACTCCCATACTTAAAGCAGTCCGATCACTTTCTAAAAGAAGTTTGCTTGTTTCCATTCTTTTAATTCCTCCCTTTTTCATTTATAAAGAAAGACTTAACTTACTAACTACTCTAGAGCCTAGGAGTTTTGGGATAGCGTAGTCATCAGATAAATTTATTTTGCTAAACTAAACATTTTAAATGTATACTCCAGCCACGCTCTTGTGGCATAGGATAAATACGTATTACGCTTCCATGCAATCGCTAAATGCCATGGCTTAATATCATTTTTTAAAGGCAAGCAGGTAATGGATTTCAGATCAAGCTTAGCACATACAGTTTGCGGTAAAAAGGCAATTGCTAATTTCGAAGCAACAATATCAACCATAAAATCCCATTGAGCCGTCTCGCACACTATTTTGGGCGCGAACCCTAGTTCCTTACATTTGTCTAGAATATGATCATGTAAAGCAAAGTCATCTCTGTAGAGAACAAAGGATTCTTCCTGTAAATCACGAATATCAATGATGGATTTAGCTGCCAAATGATGATTTGAATCAACAATCAGCATCAATGGGTCCTTCAAGAATGGAACCGTCTCTAATTCCACCTTCGTTCTTGTAGGTAATACAACAATACCAACATCAAGAATTCCTTCATGTATTCTTTCCTCAACTTTTCTTGAACCAACCTCCACCAGATCTATTGTAATTTGCGGGTAAAGGGAACTAAATTCGGCTATGGCCTTAGGAAAAAGAGTTTGCACCATGGGAGAAATGCCAATCTTTAAATGGCCACTGGGAGTACCAGCCAAATTATATAATTCTGAATTAATGCTATTCAAGGTATCTAAAATGATTTTTGCCTTCTCAAAAAGCAACAAACCTGCATCTGTAAGAATGACCCGCTTTGGAGCTCGATGAAATAAAGCTACCCCCAATTCTCTTTCTAAGTTCTTAATCAGCTTACTAATCGTAGATTGTGAAACATATAAAACTTCGGAGGCCTTGGTGAAACTTTCTTGACGTGCTACCTCAGTAAAATACAACAAATGAATTATATCCATACAAAATCACCATACCAATATATAATTATTTTTATTAAAACTCCCAAATCGCCCTCCTGCTATTGATGCTCTACACATACTACCTATGTTTATTCTAAACCTCAGGAGTAATGAAGTAAAATATCTGTTATCCATAAGTACTATGAACTAAAGCAATAGAAAACCTTAATTTAAATAGGAACCATTAATTATCCTCTTAACAGATAAAAACCTCCCACTATAGCTATTTCCGCTACAATAGGAGGTCATCTTTAGCTATTATAATTAATTGATCATTAGAGGCCAGAACTAGTACTCTCTTAATCTAGCATTTCATCATCTTTAGACTTGGAATAATAATATAAGAACCAATGGCGTAATACCATAAAACTTTCGATTGCTACAAATATAGAATAAAGGAATATAGTAAACATACATACACTTTTCACAATTTCATTCCCAATAAGAGATTGAATCATAAATTTTGAAACATCAATTATAGAACTATCTATAGGTATCTCTGCAGGGATTGGTACTCGTTGCATCAAAAAAACCAACCGCCCAAAAATCAATAAATATAAATATAACTTTCCTAGTTTTTTTATAAGCAAAAATCGTTCCTCTGATAAATTCTTCAAAACTGACATCGTTTTACCTCTCTCGTTCAATTTATCCTTATCATAATACAGTATAACATACTAGAGAGGCAAAAATAATAGTAAGAACCGCTCTTTTTTTAAAGAGATCGGTTCTTACTTTTAATTCTTATACCCTCTTTTTCTCAAGTTGTTTTATTCTTTGCTGATTCATTTTTTGTTTTGTGAGCTGCTTTAAATCAACTGGTTCAACCTTTGTACCGTACTCGGATGACAGCATATCCTCTAATTCTTCATGAGTTAAGGTATAAGAAATAACTTCTTTGCTCATGCCATTCTCCTTCCTCAATAATATGCAATGCAAAAAAACAAAGAGAATCCCCTTCTATATTTATATGCGAAAACCTATTATTTTATGAGTTATTTCTATTTGATTTCTACTATTCACTCGCAAGCATCATCTTTCCACCATCTTCACTTCCAATAACCCATATAATAGAATCAATGGGATATCTAACAGTCCTATAGTAAAAAGTCTCTACTCTACTCGGCACTTCTTGCTTATGTACTATTTTTTGAAATATTTCTCCGCCTGCATATTCAACTGATAATTCGTATATCTGGAAATCACTCACTTTACTATCTTCATTTTCCCATTTTGCAATCATCTCCCAAAGGATGATCTGTATATCTATACCAACTGTTGACGTCACTAAACTCGTAGCATATTTCGGGTGAAACATAAAAACACTCCCATTCTAGGATTTTTGCTCTTATGTTAATCTATGCAATCTATAGCATGTACAGAACCAAATTAGAGATGATACAAAAAATATAACCGAGCTATACCCAAGGATTCGTTCCTTGGGTTATTCTTATAACCCCATATTCAACTGCTTCATAAATTTATTCCAAAAATAGGCCTACAAATACAAAAAGGCTTCGACAGAAAAATCCGCGAAGCCTTGTATTTACTGGTGGAGATGAGCGGGATCGAACCGCTGACCTTCTGAATGCCATTCAGACGCGCTCCCAACTGCGCTACACCCCCACATTTTTAGTTGTTCCATCAGTAACTATTCTTACTCGAATTGCTGCCGACATCAATCATATTATCATACATAGTTACATAATGTCAATAATATAATTCAGGAAAATTCTGTTTTTATAAACATTTCTCATCTAACAAATCAATTAGTTGAGCAATTTCTGGTTTAGAAACTTGCCCATTAGCCCCGATAGCTTCGCCCTTACGACGCATTTCTTCATTAATCAATGAGGAGAAGATAATTACCGGTAATTTGGCTAATACTCTATCTTCTCTAACACGCTTCAATAAATGATGACCATCCATTTGTGGCATTTCAATATCCGTAATCAACAAATGTACATTGTCTTCAATAGGTGCTCCTGAATCTGCTAATACGGTTAATGCATCCCATGCATCTTTACCATTATTATAAGCAGTTATATTGAGGTAACCAGCTTCATGAAGTGTTTCAACTAATAAATCCCTAAGCATCTTAGAATCTTCAGCTATTATGATTTTTTTGGTCTTCCGATGTTCTTTCAAGTCATCAGTACTTTCGGGAATAGTCGTTAGCTTGATATTAATCTGAGGATTAATATCTGCAACAATCTTTTCAAAATCCAGTAGAATAACTATTTTTTCTCCCATCTTGATAATACCAACAACCATATCAGAATTAGTAACATTAGGAGGTGGCTCCATAACCGACCAAGACACTCTATGTATGCGAGAAACCTCGTTCACTAAAAAACCAATAAAATAATTATTCAACTCACTTACAATAATGTTTTTAGTACTTGATTCCAGATCCTCAGTTCCTAAACAGCGAGGTAAATTGACCAATGGCATTACCCGTCCGCGCAATGTAAAAATACCATCAACATAAGGATGGGAATTCGGCATTTGAGTAATGGGAACAAGATTAATAACTTCTCGTACCTTAGCAACGTTAATCCCATAATTTACTTTACCAACAGTAAATTCTACAATTTCAAATTCATTCGTACCCGTTTCTAACAATATTCCTTTTTTAGCGTTAGCAGCATCACTCATAGAAACGCCTCCAGTTTTTATATTGACTTACCGCAGCTTGCGATTGCCGATATTCGTATTTATCTATTTCTCCTTTAATTTTCTCGAAAAAACTCATAATTCCTTCTTTTCTAGCTAATATTCTGGTAAAATTCCTCAAAATAAAAGATTATTGTCACTTTGCTGACAATAATCTTTTAAAACTAACTACAGTTGCTTTATTCTAGCTTTTCGTATCATCTTTTTCTAAAAGATACGTCCATCCTTCACGCTCTTCTACATATCCAGTTCTTATTAAGCTTCCTAATGCTCTCTTAAAGGCTGATTTACTGATGTGAAATCTTTCTTTAATGATTTCAGGGGAAGTGGCATCACTATATGGCATTTTACCATTGCGAGAGTATAAGAGAGCAAGTATAGCATCAGCATCTGTATTAATCGCTTCCTGCTTAAGAGGACGCATAGAAACATTAATCCGCCCATCTTCCCGAATATGAGTAATACGTGCCGTTATTTCATCCCCTACATTGGGTCTTGTAAGAATCTCACTGGTATGCATAAAGGCAATATAACGTTCCTTGGTAAATAAAAACGCTCCTTGCTCATTATAGTTATACAATGAACCTGTAACCATATCGCCAATTTTGGCATCCGTTGCTGGAACAGAAGCTCTCCGAAGTTCATCTTCTACTTCCATGCTAACAGCAGGTCTTCCGGATTTATCTATATATAGCTTAACCCATACCTTATCACCGCGCTTCAAATTACCTCGCATACCGGCAAAAGGCATAAAGACACCACGCTCAGCACCAATATCAACGAAGGCTCCATCAGAAGTCGTATTGATGACTGTGACCCTAGCTACCTGCCCCACTTGCATTTTGGGCAAACGCATACTGGCAGTAAGACGGCCTTTCGGATCTAGATACAAATAGACGGAGATTTCATCTCCAATTGCCACTGTATCTGTCGTTTGCTGTTGTTTATGCAACAAGATATCATCATTTGTATTACCAGTGCCCGCATCTAAGAAGACGCCAAATTCACTAGATCTGACTACTTTTAAGGTTACTACACTACCTGGAGTCAGTTTATTTGTTATTTCCATTATAACTACCACCTATATACCAACAGTGTTTAGCATCACCATCCAAAACTGTGGCAAATTATTCGTTTTCGGTTAATTGATTTTCCATTAGATCCTTCATTCGAGCATTGCCCCAAAGCCGCTCCAAATTATAGTATTCTCTTTCTTCTTCTATAAAAACATGGGCAATACAAGCACCAAAATCTAATAAAATCCAACGTCCTTGACGATGCCCTTCTTTATGCAATAAATCTACACCTTGTTTTTTCAGTTCGTCTTCAATATTGTCGGCAATAGCCTGTACCTGGATCGTAGATTTTGCACTGCAAACTACAAACGAGTCGGTAACGGAAGAAACTCCACCCACATCAAGAATCACGATATCTGTAGCCTTTTTATCCTCGGCAGCCACCACAATCATTTCTGCTAACGTTTTAGTTGTATCACTCATAAAAATCCTCCTACTATTTACATATTCGTTTCGTTTTACTTTATCATTGCACTTAACCTTGCATATTCATAATGAATTACCATCTTCTTAATTGTTGCTTATTGACTCGTGAAATATACCACTCATCTTAGCATCTTCACCAATTAACATTCGATCTACTAATTGTTTCGTCTGCTGTTGGTCATGATTCCAGAAGCTGATGCCATCAACTGTAGCAAATTTTCCTGGTAGCATGTCCACATGCAAATCTCTTGTTCTAAATGACTTTAAGGAATTCGCCAATTTTAGCCCCTTGAAGGTAGTTATGTCTGTTCTTACATATTGATTCATGGTGTTTAGTAAAGAGGGTATCTTTAATAGAGTACCAACATTCATAGTCTTTTCCACCATTGCTTTTAAAAACCGTTGTTGCCGTTGCACACGACCAATGTCACCAAGCTCATCACTACGAAATCTGACATATTGACCTGATTTACTACCATCCAGATGCTGATATCCTTTACTGAGGTGAATCGCTAAATTAGCATAAGGGTCTTCATAATTCATATCATTTTCTACATATAAATCAACACCACCCAAGATGTCAACAACCTCAATAAATGCTTGCCAATCAATGACTACATGATAGTGAATAGGAATTTGCAATAACTGCTCAACAGTCTGCACCGCTAAGGAAGAACCACCATAAAAAAAAGCATGAGTAATTTTTTCAGCACCCTTATGCCCTTGAATAGCAACTCGAGTATCTCGAGGAATGGATAAGAGATTTACAGCTCCACTCTCTTTATTGATGTTAGCCACTATTATAGTATCCGAACGCTTAGGCGCGTTGGGATATTCATTATCGCCATCATCTACACCCATAAGCAAGATATTAATGTATGGACCTGTTGCTTCTGATACTTTATCACTTTCCGCCTTTGGGCTTAAAACAGGAGCAGTCGAGAATTGTTGATATGCATATACCGCTGCCCAAGATAAGGATGCTACAAGAGCAATCAAAATGAAAACTAGTAAAAATAATCTTTTCCAACGTATTTTACGACGTTGAGGACGCAGGCGTGACATGCATATTCCTCCTCTCTAGATATTACTGCAGTATGTAATATTAGTGTACACCCTTTAACAACAAATCATTACGAGCTTCAATGGTAGCAGGATGTATTAATCCGCCTCGTTCTAAAATGTAAGATATGCTCTGATTCAAAGCCAACAGCAATGCTTTGTCTAAATCACTCTGAGCCAGCGTCCTAATCTCTTCTAATCCACCGAAATTACGACCAGGCTCAATGACATCCGCTAAATAAATAATTTTATCTAACATAGACATATGCGTTCCACCTGTTGTATGCAAAAAAATAGCTTGTAAAATTTCAGCATCATGAATTTGGAACTCCGCTTCAGCTAATTTGGCTGCAAGGGGAGCATGCAGCAATATAGGCTCCGCTCTTTCCATATCATTCACCACTATACCAAAGGCTTGTGCTCTTGGCAAGAACTCTTCTACAGGTATCTCACGAGCTACATCATGTAAAAGTCCTGCCAGCTTAGCTTTGACTCTATCACAGCCAAATCGTTCAGCCATTTCCTCTGCCGTTTTACTTACACCAATAGAATGTTCTAACCTTTTTGGTGATAAAGTCTTTGATAACTGGGCTAATATATTCTTATAATCCATTTTATTCACCACAATATCTTTAATTTAGAACTATTCTTTAAATACTTAATATGTAATGTAGTAAAATTCGCCAAATTATATCATTTTCCTGCTATAAAAAATAAAAGCCTCCTATAAAGAAGGCTTACATCTTAATTATTGTTCCCGTGGCCTAGCCTCATTCACTACAATCTGTCTTCCACCAAAATCACTACCATTCATCATACTGACCATCTTCTCAGCATCTGCATCATCTACTTCTACAAATCCAAATCCTCTAGAGCGTCCTGTTTCCTTATCTGTAATAATACGACTAGAGATTACACTCCCATGTTCTTTAAACACATCTGCTAAATCACTATCATTTGTTGACCAGGGTAAATTACCCACATAAAGCGTTTTTGACATCTGGAAAATCACCTTTCTTTTGTTAGATTCTAAAAACTGTTGTACTAACATTATCTACGAAACCATAGTATTTATGCCTAACTTTTTTTGCCAAAAGAGTGTAATGGCTATAAGAAAGATGATCCTCTTAATTATTCTTTATATAAATTTTCTTTACAAATATAATTTTCTACACTTTCAGGGACAATATATTTGATGGATCTACCTTGCCGCACTTTTTCCCGTATATCTGTAGATGAAATTTCTAGTTCTGGGGTAGGCAAAGAGTGAATGCGATTATACCCCTTCTCGCCAAAAGGTTTTATTATATCATCTAGTGTATAAACACTGCCCGGACGATTGGCTGCAATGAAATGGCATACTTCCAAAAGTCGATCAATATCCTTCCATGATGGTAACTCTGGTACTGTGTCAGAGCCAACAATAAAGTAAAACTCTGTATTATCACCATATTGGTTGATCAATTCTAATACAGTATCAATGGCATAAGAAAGTCCTGGTCTTTCTATTTCGATGGATGATACATAGAAATGAGGATTGGAATAGGTTGCCATTACGGTCATCATATATCGATGAAGTGGTTTTCCAACTTGGAAATGCTGCTTATGGGGTGGATTGGCGGCAGGAATAAACAAGACTCTTTCAAGATCATATTCTACTCGTACCGCTTCAGCCGTAGCCAAATGACCGGTATGGATAGGGTCAAATGTACCGCCCATAATACCGATCTTACGTTTTTTATCTGACATAAAGGTTTCTCCCTATGCTTCAAATATTCTTGTCTTATTATAGCACACCCCAAAAAAGACAAGAGTATCTTTTCTTCAGTAAATTACAAAGTCTATCGCATCAACGTTTGAATCAATATTCTAATGCCAGCCATAACCGCTGCCATAATCATAATGGCCCTAATATAGTCCAAACAGTCATGTTTGCCTTTGTCTGTTTTTAAATAATTCATCAAGGAATAAAAATATCCCATTTTTTTCTCCTCATCGTAAAGAATAAGCATATTTTACCACAAAACACTTACCTTTTATTCATAGCGTAGAGCATCGATAGGATCTAATAACGCTGCTTTTCTAGCTGGGTATATGCCAAAAAACAATCCAATTGCTACAGAAAAGCCAAATGCCATAAAAATGGAACCTGAGGAAATAGCAGTGTTCCATCCCGCTACCGCCGAAATGGCATATGCCGCGCCAATCCCTAGCCCAATACCAATCAAACCGCCTGTTACGCCAATCACAATGGCTTCAATGAGAAACTGTAATAAAATATTCCGATAAGTGGCACCTAAGGCTTTGCGAATGCCGATTTCTCTCGTACGTTCTGTTACTGATACTAGCATGATGTTCATGATGCCAATCCCACCAACTAATAGGGATATTGCTGCAATATTTCCTAAGAGCAAGGTAATCGTTTTGGTGGTTTCTTCTGCTGTAGCCATAACCGCTGCTAAATTACGAACAGTAAAGTCATCGGGTACATCTTTTGATAACTTATGCCGTGAGCGTAAAAGAGAAGTAATGTCTTCTTGCACTTGATTAATAACTTCTGGATTTGCAGCCTGTACGCTAATGGTTTGCACATAACTAATTCCCATCATACGTTCTTGAGCCGTCGTTAAGGGAATAATCACTACATCATCTTGGTCCATGCCACCAGCCGACTGCCCTTTTCCTTCAAATACACCAACTACGACAAAGGGAGCGGAATTAATTCGCACGGTCTGCCCTACGGGGTATATGGTACCAAATAGATTATCCGCAGTAGTTTTACCTAAAACCGCTACCCTCATTCTAGTATCTACCTCTTGATTGGAAAAAAAACGCCCCATCTCCACATTAAAATTACGAACACTCACAAATTCAGGCGTAGTCCCCTGCACTGTCGTCATCCAATTTTTATTGCCATACACCAACTGATATTGTTTACTGACACTCGGCGCCACTCCACTGGCTCCTGCTACTTGACGCCCTATAGCTTGGGCATCTTTGTTGGTAAGAGTGGTATTGGAACCCGCAGCTAACCTAACGCCAGAAGGTGATGTAGCACCAGGAGTAATAATAATAAGATTACTTCCTAAACCAGCAATTGAATTTTGTATTTTATTCTGCACTCCCATACCAATCGAAACCATGGCAATCACAGCTCCTACACCAATAATAATCCCCAGCATAGTCAATACAGAACGGAGTTTATTAGCCCTTAATCCTTCTAATGCAATGATAATACTTTCCCAGAACAAAAGATCACCTCCTAACTTGAGGCACAGCCTCATCACTTACAATCAGACCGTCACGAAAAGAAATGATTCGCCTTGTATATTGGGCAATCTCTACTTCATGAGTAACCAAAACAATAGTCCGTCCTTGCTGGTTAAGATTTGTAAAAATATCCATGATCTCATTACCAGATTTGCTGTCAAGATTGCCTGTAGGCTCATCTGCCATAATAATACTAGGATTGTTCACTAAAGCTCGTGCAATAGCCACACGTTGCCGCTGACCCCCAGACAATTCATTAGGACGATGGTGCATACGATCTGCTAAACCTACCATAGCTAAGGCATTCGCAGCTAATGCATCTCGTTCCTGTTTCATGACACCAGCATAAACGAGGGGTAAGGCTACATTTTGTTGGGCTGACATACGAGGCAGCAAATTAAAATTTTGAAAAACAAAACCAATTTTCTTATTTCTGGTGATTGCCAATTCATCATCATTTAAAGTGGCAACTTCTTCACCATCTAATATGTAAGAACCGCTCGTAGGTCTATCAAGACAACCTAATATATTCATCAAAGTTGATTTACCCGATCCCGAAGGTCCCATAATAGCTGTATATTCTCCAGCAACAATCTCTAATGTTACCCCTGCCAAAGCTGCAACTCGGGTATCGCCCATCTGGTATATTTTTTTCACTTCTGAAAGTACAATACTCATTTCATGATTCTCCCTTAGCGACCTAGTGCACCACGCATAGTGCCAGAACTCTTAGCAGCCTCTGAAACCTGGGGCAGCGCTTTGGCTTGCGGTAATAGTATTTGGTCACCATCAGTGAGACCGCTGAGAATTTCTACTTTATCTTCGCCAGACAGACCAGTCGTAACATTTATATTTTCCACCTTACCATTCACCATGGTTTGGACATATTGCTGACCTTTGTTTTCTTTAATCGCGGAAAGGGGTACAAGTATTGCGTTTTTACTTTCTCCACTATGTATAGATACTCTGGCCGTCATAGTAGGCTTGAGCACCATTACTGGACCCTCAACATCAATAGTCACTATATAGTACACCACGTTTTGTTGGACATTAGCCTTCTGTGAAATATTAGAAACCCTACCTGTAAATACCTTGTCAATATAAGCATCCACTGTAAAATCGACTTTTTGTCCTAATACAACCTTACCAATATCAGACTCATCTACCTGCGTATCGATCTGCATCTTTGACAAATCGGCTACACTCATAAGCACCATGGGAGTGGATATACCTGGGGCCACCGTCTGACCAGCAGGAATGGGTTTGCCAATAATAACACCATCAATCGGCGCTTTAATGACTGTATCATCTAGTTGTGAGATTGCATCATCATAAGTTGCCTGGGCCACACGATAGTCCATGCTTGCAGCATCCAGTTGTTGGGTAGAAACAGCACCAACACGGTTTAATTGCAGATTACGCTGATAATTTGCTGAAGTGTTTTCTAGTTTTGCCCGGGATTGTGATACTTGAGCCGTTAAGCGCTTATCATCAAGTAAAATTAATATGTCTCCGGCCTTTACTTGCTGATTTTCATTCACTTTAACTTCTTTAATTAAACCTGTTATTTTTGAACTAACATCCACTATATTTACAGGCTTGATGGTACCTGTTGCTGATACAAGTGATACAATATCACCTCGCTCTACTGTCACGAGTTGTCCTGTCATAGTCGGCTTGTTTTTGTCTACATACATAGCTACTCCAAACTTCGCTGCCACAGCCATAATCAGCACTAGGAGTATCATCTTTCTATATTGATATATTTTTCGCCATATCATTTTTAGTTCCAAAGGGCACCTCCATACAAAAATAAATGAATTTATAATTCTATTGTATTGGGTTTCCACAATATGGTCAATTAAGAGTTTTTATAACAGTAAGAAAGCAGCATAATAAATGCTGCTTTCTTACTGTTACTATTATTATTCTGTCCTTAACCAATGAATTCCTGGCTAAACATCAAACCATAAGGGCCACCTTCAATAATCCCAATACCTATTTTCGTATAACTTGCACTTAAAATATTGGCACGATGTCCTGGAGAATTCATCAAATTTTGATGAGCGATGGCAACAGTACTTGCCCCTGCAATATTTTCACCAGCTGTTTTATAGCTAATGCCCATGGTTTTCATCATATCAAAAGGAGAACCATATACAGGGGATTGATGATCCGCATAATGATTGGTAATCATATCTTGGCTCTTCAAACGAGCCATCTTAACCAACCGCATATCTACTTCCAATGCTTTTATTCCTCTGCTAGTACGCTCTTGATTAATCAAATCTAGCATTTGTTTTTCCTTGGCCGTAAGGGCTGTTGGTAAGTTATCGGAATTTACTACAGGCGCTGGAGTTGGTGTTGGTGTTGGTGTTGGTGTTGGAGCTGGAGTTGAAACTGGTTTTGATGGTGAAGTCCAACGTTTGTAATATCCTCCATATGGTATAAACTTGCTAGTCGTTTGCGTAGTACCTGCATTTATTGCTACAGACGTATTAGAAGCTGGAGTATTGGAAGTAATAGGCGTAGATACTGCTGTTGTTCCAAAAGTAGCCTGATTCGCATAATATGGGATGAAGCCAGAAGCAAAAGCAGGAACAAAAGATGTCCCTACCAATAAGGATGCGATTGCCGTTATTAGCAACTTGTGTGACTTGTTAATAATGTATTCCTCCCTTATTTCTATTCTAACTATATATCGTCATCGCCATTATACTATCCTTTTGGACTGACTGCATCCCATGAATTTCTCCTCTGCCGACAAATACGTACATTAGCTTAGTATATCACTCAATCTCTTACGTTATGTAAACTTTATTACCCCTGTGGAATGATATGACAATAATAAAACCGTCAACTAATCACAAAATTATTACATTTTTTTTTGTCAATGACACCTTTCACAAGAAAAAACATACTATAAATTAAGAATATAAAAGTCTTATGTATTAAGAGTCTATAAGTATTCTCTTAGTATGAACACTCATCCCAATTCCAACATTTTACGAGGAGGCTTTGCTATGATAGACAGCAAGTATTTTGAGATTCCTGATTTTTGTGAATTAACTCGTCAGTGTGAACCGAACTGCCCCTGCAATAGCTGCCTTAATATCTTCAACAATTGCGGACCTTTCATTGGCACACTAACTCCCCCAGTAAGTAAGATTCCAACCTGCGAATGCCATGACATTTGTGTCGAAGAAGTTGTACTTATTGCTGATTCTGGTGAATTTACTAGATGTATTGCCTATCCCCCAGTAGGACCATGCCGTGTACAATGCAATGGGACTTTTACTTTCCCAACACTTACTGTAGGTGAACACTGCCAAGTAATCTTGTGGTGTGCAGATGAGCAAATAGATGAAGGCTGCGCGAGTATAACCGTAAGGATTGGATTAATTCTTATTTGTGGTAATTGTAATACTAACCCAATCATATTACCTTTACCAAACTTTACTAGAACCTTCACTTCCTTCCGCAGCTTCCCTGATTGCACACTAGTCTCCGGGCAAGCGTTGAAAAATGAATTAACACGTATTGACGGTTCCTGCATTGTAGCCCAATTTAGTGCAACCGTAACTAGCCCACAGCAAATTACCATCACAGGGAAAATTATTGACAAATTGTGGCGTCATGAAAACTTGTGGGTAGAAGGAATTCGACCTTTTGAATTGAATGACGAAGCTGCTGCTAACGGTTTCTCTTCTTTCACAGTAAAAGGATCCTTTGACACAAATCATCAAATTGGTCCATGTATTGATTTCTGCCCTCCAGGTTAGCGAAAAAAGCAGACCAGTATGGTCTGCTTTTATTTGTTTTTTTACTAATTATTCTATTTTTTACCAGAATATAAAGCTACATGTAATAAACTTTCAATTCGCTGTAATCGTTCATCCATAGCCTGGAGATGGTCTGCTACTTTAGTCCAAAACTGCTGTTCTTCTTTATCTACTTCTACACTCGTCCGATGCCATCTTCGACTTTGGCTAAATTCACCTGATGCAACCGCTGGTATACTTTCCATTATTTTTTCAAGAGCTATCTTATTAGATAGTACATAGTATTTTTGCTCCCCCTCCTGAGCGATAAGATTCTCATCACCTAACAGCTGCTCTAATATTTCCTCAGAAAATATCGGTAGTGAAGTATTATCCTTTTTACTCTTTTCAATATGAGTAGCCATGTTTTTTCTTCCCTCCTACCATAAGTTTACTCATGATTTTAATTATCTACTTTACCATTATTTCTACTATAGGATATGCAATAATGCCCAAATGGTGCATATTATTGCATACTATTTTTTCCTTCAAAAATTTTCACTAAAGCACGTTCATAAAAAGATTGAGCTACAGCACCATTAAACAATGTTGATTTTACCTGCCTGTTTATCTTGTCTTTGATCTGTCCTCTAAGCTCTTTATTCTCAGCCAATTCTACTGCCCATTCAACATATTCCTTTTCGTTAGCAGCAATCCCCTCTTTTATTCCAAGTGCCCTAAGCATATGAGCTCCCCACCGATTTCGTGCCATATCTCCTTCTTGGGTAACAAGAGGAAGCCCCATATATAATGCCTCCAGTGTCGTCGTCCAGCCTCCATAGGGATACGTATCTAGCTGAATATCAGCTATGTATAGTAATGCATCTACCCTACCTAATGGCGGCACTATGAATAGTCGACTTTCAACCCCTGCCTTTTGTGCAACAGCCATGATTCGTTTGTCTAGCCTTTGATCTAAATTGGCAGCATGATATGGTTTAAGTAGTATACAAGCCTTGGGAACTTGCTTAAGTATCTCTATTAAAATACTGTCACGGGTCGGACCATGCTTGATACCATTTGCACAAGAAACAAAAACCACAGCATCTTCAGGTATCTTCCAATCTTTACGGGTAATAGGAATATTCTCCTCAAAGGGCGGAGAAAACTGAGCAGCTCCCAAATTAGGCAGCCTTACTAATTTTTCTCTATAATGAAGGCTAGCATCAGACGGTTCAAAATCACCACTAATATAGTAATCTATGGTTGGCAATCCACTCGTTGTACCATGGCCTACTAACACGCATTGAATGGGAGCCAGGCGAAGGCCCGCTAACATATATGTCAAAGGGTCCATACCAATATCAGTATATATCAGTATATCAAGCTTACAATCAATAATCTCTTGTATAACGCTATAAACATCTTGAATCCTATCAATATTTCCGAATTGTTTAAAACAGTCACTATGCTTCTCAAAAAGACCTGTGATTTCATCATAAGCTTTTCCTAAGGCAAAGGTATATACTTCAAACTTATCTTGATCATGATGAATAACCCTATTCACCATATAGTAACTAACAGCCTGCCCGTAAAATAATCGTGAAATATAACCGATACGCAACTTCTTCTTCCTGCTTGCCCTCCTGTAATTGGAATGAGCCTTTATTTGTTGTGGAATATAGTACTTCATGTGAGCAACAATAAAATCGCCAAAATTAGCTAAAGCAGGCAAATTATTACCACCTACATAAGAAATACGCCAAAAAGTTCTGGTACATTCATTCACCAAGGGAATGAATGCACTTGTAGGAATTTTAAAAGAAAATAACTCCCCAGCATATTTTAAGATCTTCTGTCGATGTTTTTCTTCAAGATTATAATATGGAACATGTAGCAGCCAAAAAGTGATAAGTACCTTATAATATTCAGGAATATTCTTTTCTTGCCATAATTGAATAACATTAACGTTAAATTGCTCCGCATCCGTAGGACGATACATGCTAATTAGTAATAATTCTTGCAAACTAGCAGAAAAACTCATATCTTTAAAAGCACTTTCTTCTTGCAAAGGCAATTGCTCATCCATTTCCATAGGCAAGGCTAGAAAATCATTTAAGAATACTTGCTGCCAAAGCGTATATAGTCTTTGTTGCTGTTCCTCTTCAAGGATAATGAAACTATCCTTAGGCCCTTTCTTAAAGTATGTAGTTAGACTTTTCCTTAAAATCTTAATAAAATTATAAAACACTTCTATTTCAACAAGCCGTAAATTATTAACATTCCCTGGCACTGGTCGGCAGCTCTGCCACTGGGCAATCACTTCCCACAACACATTACTTTCTGAACTGGAACATATTACCTTAAGGCAATATGTACAAAACTGATCCACAAATGTTGTCTTTTCTCTACCCTGTTCCTTGCTAAAGTTAGAATATCTATGATGAAACCATTCCCAAACAAAATTCCACCCCTTACTTTTATGACTTTCTATAACTCGAGTAATTTCTTCTTGGGAAGGAGTTCTATCTACACTTTCACCAGTTATTTGCTGTTTTTTGTTCAATATTTCTTCATACAATTGTATATAATCAGCTACCATACGTTTATTGCAAAATTTTTCTATCACGCGTAAACGTGCAGCTTTGCCAGCACGTTGTCTAATTTCCTCATTCCCCAAGAAGTAAGACATGCCATGAACCAGCTCTCCTACATTTCCTCGCTCTACCAAATAACCATTCTCTTTATGAATTACCAATTCAGGAATGCCTCCTACAGCAAAAGCCACAACGGGTACACCTGATGCCATAGCTTCACAAACAGTAAGACCAAATACTTCCGTCAAGGTAGGAGAAACATAAAGATCAACAGCAGCATAGTATTCTGCCAAATGTTGTTGATTATCAATAAAAGGGATATCAATATGAAGTACGGGAAAGTCATCGATAACAGATACACTGTATGCCCCTATCGTAAGTAAGATAATATCTGGATGCTCCTTATATAGTTCTAATAATGCTTGGCATAAAAAATTCCCGCCCTTATATGAATTATTCAAACCACCATGGGCGGCAAATAGAATAATTTTTTTATTAGTTGGTAGCCCCAATTTCAGGCGCAATTCCACCTTATCGCCAGGTTTGAAAATTTCACTATCAATGCCATTATAAATTAGCCTAATATCCTTTTCTTGCAAAATACTTTCCTTTGCCTGCTGGGTTAACCATGCTGAAGGACATACAGTTGTAAAATTAGAAATTTTATACATTATTTTTTTAATCTGTTGTATGAATTCCCGTTGTAATCCATTCTTAGTTTCGCCATCTTGAGGACACGAAGCACACCTGCCATCTTTCCAGCCATCACAAGAATCGGTAAATAGGCAATTTGCTGTAAAAGCCAAGGAATCATGTAAAGTCCAAACAAGAGGTTTAGATGCCAAAAAAGGTAATAACAAAAAAGAAAAATAATTACCATTAATACAATGTAAATGAACAATATCAGCCTGCTGAAATAAAGGATGATTCAACACTCTTAACAGTGCTGCTGAGTATAGATCAAATAATCCCTGCTCTCCTTGCTGCTCTAACAGATTTTTTTGCCATGCAGTCTGTATAAAAGGTATGGGAATCACCCGCGAATCTTGTGACATTTTGCGATGAGCAAAAATAGCAGTATCGTGCCCCATCTCTGTCATCTCATTCATAAGAGTCCAAGCAATCATGGCTGCGCCTCCATGCTTGTCATAGAGATTTATGTGTATTACACGCATATTGATATCCCCCTTAAGAAAACGCTAACACGCCCATGAGACAAAGATAAAAAAATATGTCAAAACGCGAAGACACGAAGAAATACTATGACTTCTTCGTGTTCCAATCCTGTTACCCAAAACCTATACTCCAAATCAAGAAAAATTATTAGCCTGTAAAAATGCATCTGCCCAGGCATCCCGAATGACAAATTGGGGATGTCTTAAGGGAAAATGCATTGCCTCTATAGGTACATTAGCAAGATGACTTCTTGGATTTTGCGTATGGGTAGCTTCTGGACCATATCCAATATTAGAAATCAAATTAATATTCGGCAAAATATGCAAGCCACTTTGTAAAAAAGCCGCAAGAGTAAATTGAAAATCCCAAGCATCTATTTTCTTGTTATAAACAATCTCAAACATACGGTGCCAATATTCGGCTACACCCACTCCACCACTCACCTGAAAATGACGTTGGCCAGCATGGGTCGCAACCTGCATATTACCAAAAATATCAAATAGCCATCTTCCATCACGAACTTCTGGCCAGAGTAACATATCAAAATCATAATATTTCCATGCTCGCCGCCATGTCGCCCAACCACATGTTTGTGTATAACGAGAAAAATAATAGCTGTCCTGGGTTCGCCGTCTGCCAAACTGAAAATTATCGCCAGAAATACTCATAATTCGCTCATCACTACGGTATTTTTCTAGCAGTTGCTGGCAATATTGAAAAAATGTTTCATGAGGCAGGCAATCATCTTCTAAAATAATTGCTTCTTCTACTATACTAAAAACCCAATCTAGACCCGTAGCTGGACGTCGCCCACAACCTAAATTTACATTTGAATATTTTTTTAATACCTCACAATCCCAATCTACCTCCTCAATAATAGCCCGAGTATTAGCACACTTTGCAATATCATCTGGCCTGTTTTCCCGTGGCCCATCCGCAATAACTAACAACTTTGATGGCTTAGCTCTACGAATTTCTGCAAAAACTTGTTTTGTAGTATCTGGACGATTAAAGATAATAAACACCACAGGCGTAGTTAATGAAAACTCACACATATAAACACCTCATTTGGCCGCTTAGTGGTCAGTCAATCCTTGCATCTTATATATAATGTATTAAGAAGCCTTTATATTGCTGATCTGTCAGGAATAAGATGTAGGGTATTCCATTCCTGGTTATTGCCGTTTATGATATTTAATTCAACTTATATCTCTGGATTAATTTTTCCTCTCATGTTCTAGTAAATTGTTGCGCAGTAACGCCCAAGAAGGATCAAACCCCTGGGCCCGCCTGCAAAACTCACGCTATTTATCAACAACTATGAAAATTGACGTTCAGGATAGTATTTTTTCTTGATTGGCAGCATGCATCCAGCACAACCAGGCAAAACACTTCATGATAAAATCCTTGTTCGTAAAATCGCCGTATGATATACAATATGCCGATGCAACTGTAATATTTCCTCATTTAGATTCGTTATTCCCAATTTCTCCAGATTATCCTTATGGATTTCCAGTAATATCTCTGCATTTTTTACCGTTTATGGTCCGAGACAACGACCTGATCTGGCAATACGCCACTTTACTGAGCGTATGCTTTGTGGTAAAGAAATCATGCTCTTTGGAGACGGCTCTAGTGCACGAGACTATACTTACATCGATGATATTATAGAGGGAATTATATCAGCATTGTACTTTAGCGGTAATATTTATGAGCTGTTCAACTTAGGCAACTCTCAACCAATCATGCTTAAGGACCTAGTGACATCTCTATAGAACATACTCGACATCAAAGCAATTATTAAACAAGTGCAACAGCAGCCAGGAGACGTACCTATTACTTATGCAAATATCAAACAAGCTAGGCAAAAGCTCGGCTATACTCCTGCTGCTTCCTTAATTGAATGATTAAAATTTTTTACTGATTGGCTTATAAAGAAGACTAAGATTCGGGCGGAGTGTTAACTCTACCTAAATCTTAGTCGCACGTATCCTAATGACTAACCAGAAAGAAAAATGCTAAGAAAACATCTGTTGATTGGTTAATTTGCCTCTTCCTAAAAATATTAAATCATCAATCATCTTAACATTTACTTCATCACTCATTATCTGTTTTATGTTAGGATGGAATGTTGATAATACACTTTTATCTATATCACCATGATCCAAAGATAGTACAGCAGAATACTTATGAATAAGTCCTAGCATATAATACGGAGACCTTGCAGAAGTAGTAAGTGATCTAAAATATTGTAACATTAAAGATTTAAACAATATGGCTGATGCCTGGTTACCCCAGTTTACCTCGTGTTTAATATGATAGGCATGAGGAGTCATTACTTTCTTTACAGGAATGCCATAAAATAAGGGCACAATCGCTGCCCAATAATCCCATACAGGCAAGCCGATAAACAGTTCAGACTGAGGATAGTGCTGAATAATTTGTTTATCAAAGAAAAAATAATCAAATCCATCACGCAGCATTTCGCCTTGCAGGTTTTCCAGTGTATCTACATCTACTCGGAAACCATATAGTAGGGAATGAATTGCTTCTTTTTTGACACAAGAATAAAAATCTTGGCGCAATAAATGAATATCCGAATTGACTATTCCGCATATTCTAGACTCATTGCCCCCTAAGTACGCTAGAACATCATCAAAATAGACATAGGGCTTGCCAAACTTTTTTCTGGCATCTCTACTAACTTGGACAAATTGAATAGTAGGAAAATGGGGCTGTAATAAGGGAATTTCGTCAGCCGAATTCAACGACACCACTATAAAACCAATTTCTTGCCAGCTACGAATAGCGCTTTTCTGATTCTCTAGCGCTTTACACGGTGCTATGGAGGTAGCAATCGTTATGGATTCCATCATAATCGTATCACTTTCTTAAAATAATCAATTGTTTGCCTTAGTCCTTCATCCAAGGAAATACGAGGCTGCCACCCGATCTTGTCTTTGGCTAATGTGATATCAGGGCAACGTTGTTTTGGGTCATCCTGAGGAAGAGGTTTACATATTAATTTTGATGTTGAGTTTGTTAATTCTACTATCTTTTCAGCTAATTCAAATATTGTAATTGATTCTGGATTGCCTAAATTTACAGGACCCCAAAAGCCTTTCTCAGTTTTCATTACATTTAGGATTCCATCAATAAGATCATCAATATAACAAAAGGATCGGGTTTGTGTACCATCTCCATAAACTGTAATATCCTCTCCTCTTAAAGCTTGAACTATAAAATTACTAACCACTCTTCCATCTTGGGGATGCATGTGAGGTCCATAAGTATTGAAAATGCGTATTATTTTACTGTCTAAGTTGTAGCATCTAAAATAATCAAACACTAAGGTTTCGGCACAGCGTTTACCTTCATCATAACAACTACGTACACCTATGGGATTTACATTTCCCCAATAACTTTCTGTTTGGGGATGTACAAGAGGATCACCATATATCTCCGAAGTGGAAGCATGTAACACTCGAGCTTCTACATTACAGGCCATCTCTAATATGTTGATCGCGCCCAACACACTAGTCTTCATCGTTTTTATAGGATTACACTGATACTGCATGGGACTAGCAGGGCAAGCAAAATTATATATTTCATCAACCTCAAAATGCATAGGCATAGTTATATCTTGCTGTACTAATGTAAAACGCGGATTACTTAACAGTGCCTCTACATTTACCTTAGACCCTGTAAAATAATTATCTAAGCAGATAACCTCATGCCCCTTTCCTAGTAATCGTTTGCATAAATGGGAACCAATAAACCCAGCTCCGCCAGTAATCAGAATACGATTATTTGACATAGCAACTTCTCCCTATGCAATAGTACTCAAAATCATTTTTCGCCATTTGTTCGGGATCAAATTGATTACGCCCATCAAAGATAATTCGCTGGTGCATCTGTTTTTTCAGTTCATTAACATTCACCGTTCTAAACTGCGGCCAATCGGTAATCATCACTAACGCATCCGCCCGATAGATGGCGTCCATCATACTATCCACATATTGAATCTTATCACCGTACTCTAGAAAAGCCTGCTTAGCTTGCTTAGCAGCCTCAGGGTCATAAGCTACAATATGTGCTCCCAATGTAACAAGAGAGTGAACAATCACTAAAGATGGCGCCTCCCGCATATCATCCGTTTGGGCTTTAAAAGACAAACCCCATACTGCAAATTTTTTACCAAAAAGATTTTCACCAAAACGTTGTTTAATCATGTCAACCAGGTAATATTTTTGCTGTTCATTCACTATATGCACAGCCTCAGCTATATGCATCTGCAGGTCATTTTTTCTGCCTGTATGAATTAATTCTTTAACATCTTTGGGAAAGCATGAACCACCATAGCCTGCACCGGCATAAAGAAATTGACTGCCAATCCTTGAATCGGTACCAATGCCTATTCGGATGTGGTCAATATCCCCGCCCACCTTATCACATAACCGAGCTATTTCATTCATAAAACTTATACGAGTTGCCAGCATGCTATTTGCTGCATATTTAGTAAGTTCTGCAGACCTTATATCCATAATTAATACATTACCTGAATTAGCTACAATCGGCAGATACAACTGTTTTATAAGTTCAGCGACTTGAAGATTGTCCGCCCCTATCACCACACGGTCAGGTTGCATGAAATCTTTAACCGCCTCACCCTCTTTAAGGAATTCCGGATTGGAAGCAATACCAAATAGCAGCTCATCTCTCCCCCGAACTTTTAATTCCTGTTTAATAATATCTTTAATTTTTTCAGTTGTACCAACTGGAGCAGTCGATTTCATAATGACAATCAAATAACTGTTTATGCATCGACCGATAACACGAGCCACTTCAAAAACAGAGGAAAGATCTGCCGATCCATCTTCACAAGGCGGTGTACCTACAGAGATAAAACAAAAGGAGGCATCTTTCATGCCCAGTTTTACGTCAGTAGTAAAATGTAATCGATCTTCCTTCCTATTTTTCTCTACTATATCTTTTAAACCTACTTCATATATTGGCAGCTCTCCAGAGGTAAGATTGTTAATTTTTATTTCATCTACATCAACACAACAAACGTGATTACCCATCTCAGCAAAACATGCTCCTGTTACCAGTCCGACATATCCTGTTCCAATTATGCAAATCTTCATAATTGCACCCCTTAAGTCGATATCGCACAGTATATTAGAAAAAGCTTCCTATACAATATATCGTATTCAAGTTTTCACGAAAGAGTGATGCTATCTAAAAGATAAGCGACTAGGAGGATGTTATTGGTGGTGGACACTAACAAAGTATGTTGTCTGAAATATATGGACAGCGTTTCAGTCATAGATATCATCTTATCCCCTTTTATGATTACATGAAATCAGGGCAAACATTCTTGCTTCGGAAATGATGCAATAAGAAATACCCAGATAAATCATCTGGGTATTTTTTTATCTTCTATACAGTTCTTAAACGATTCATAAACACATTGAATGCTACTTTAGGATAATATCCTACCAACTCATTTGCCTGCACTAGTTTACAAATCCATGCATCAGCCAATTGCGCAAGTTCTTTTTTCTCAGGACATTTGTTACCGGCAAGCATATCGTGAATTGCAATCTCCTCTGGAGTAGGTTCAATGCCTAATGCATGTAATTGTTCCTTCCTTATCCGATCAATTACTGCCATTTGCTCATGAGAGTACTTTGAACTTACTTGGTTCTGGTTAAATCTATATTGTACTAAAGGCTCTGGTATATTAGCTAGCAATGTTACTTTTGCTAATTCCATCCACAATTTATAATCCTCAGCGTGCTTATATGCTCCATCATAACGTAGCCCGCTAGTTTCTAGAACCTTTTTCCTAACCATTACTGACGGATGGGACAAGGTTGTACAAAATAACAACCGACATTTGATTTCCTCCGGCTCAGTAGAGAGTTCCCATAATTGTCCCTGATACCATTCTCCTATCGTGTTGACCCAACTACCGCATACGCCAATTTCAGGATGACCTTCCATAAATAATACCTGTTTAAATAATCGTCCTGGCATACTTATATCATCACTATCCATCCGCGCTATATATTGGCCCTGGGCATTTTCTATACCTTTGTTTAAGGCACTGACAAGACCACTATTTATATCATTTTTAATAACTCGAATACGTCCATCTCTATAGGAATGAATAATATCGCTAGTGTTATCTGTAGAACCATCATCAATAATCAGAAATTCAAAATCATAAAAAGTTTGTGCGATAATACTATCCATAGCTTCACGAAGATATCTTTCCCCATTATAGACAGGCATCAATACTGTAACTAGGGGCTTAAACATCCTAATTCCTCCTTGACTTTTAGTCAGAGAAGTTTACTTTCTTTGCATATTGCTCAATCATTATACTTTACTCCACTCCTCTGGAATAATGTCTTTACTATTATATTGCTTACTGTTAAACCATTTTACTGGAGCAAACACCTTTTTATCCCTGTTATTGCACAGCCATGCTGCCCACCAGCTAAAGGAACTATTTGCGATAATATGGTGCTTACAGTTACTCATTAAATATAAATCAGCATACTCTCTGTCAATATCATTATGAGTTACAAAAGTCGTGGGAAAGCCTAAATTGATCACTTTTTTTACCCACTCTTTGTCATCAGAAAATATATAAAAATGAGGATTGCTAATCTCTTTAACTATTTTTTCTATGCATCGCCGATAATACTCAATCGAACATGTTCCATGAATCTGGTGATTATACTCATCATAAACATAATCACCTCTCCGTACATGAATACTGATCGACTGGGTATCCTTAATTCTTTTTACTACATGTTCGTCCATAGAATTCAATCTTGTCTTAATTTGAAATTCTCTACGAAGAATGTCACTAATATCGCTAAAATATTTTTCACATTGCCAATAACCATCTAGGTATACATCGCTAGGAATATTCATCATTAGCTCATCAAAACAAGTCAGCCTTTCCCGAACTACTCTACCTAAGGCAACTAACTCTTTTATTTCTCCCTCTGAAGCAAAATCCTCTATAATATTAAAATGGTTTAGCCTGTAGGAACGCAATTTATAAATAGTATAGCTAGATACGTCAAGTTTCAAGGGAGCTTGGTATCGATGTGCAATCCTACGAGCCATTGCATATTGGAAAAGTTGATTACCCAAACCGCCTAAAAGTCGTACAACAACCATACATCCTCCCTATTTAATTAAATTTTTTATAGATTACTATCCACGATCCATTTGGATACTATTTCTATAAAAATTGATAATTTGAATAAATGCGGATTTCGGATAATAGTCTACCACCTCATTTGCTCTCTCTAGCTTCGAAAGCCAGCTAGCAGCCTTCTGTGAAAAATTTTTCTCCACAACTAAATTACCATTATTAAGTTCACGATGAATTTCCATTTCTTCTATAGTAGGCCTAATTCCCAATATCGCTAATTGTTCTAACTTTATTCGATCAGGTTCACTTATGGCTTCATCTGCATGCCTTACACTTGCTTGCTTATCATGTATTCTATATGCCACCAAGACTTCTGGAATATTGACGAATAGTACTTTCTTTGCTAACTCCACCCATAACTTATAGTCTTGAGCATATTTATATAATACGTGATAATATGTCCCAGTTGTCTTCAAGACATCCCTCCGTATAAGTACTGAGGGATGTGCCAAGACATTACCAAACAACAATTGGCATTTTATTTGTTCTGGTTCGGTATAAAAACGCCACAAATTTCCTTGTCCCCACTCCTCTATTGTCTTAACCCAGCTTCCGCAAACACCAATCTCAGGGTGCTGTTCCATAAATAACACCTGTTTATATAGTCGGTCTGACCTACTTACATCATCACAATCCATCCTTGCTATATATCGCCCTCGCGCATTTTGTATACCTATGTTTAAAGCCTTAGAAATCCCAATGTTCGTATCATTTTTAATAACGCGGATACGTCCATCTTTGTAGGAGCTAATAATATCAGCAGTATTATCTGTGGAGCCATCATCAATAATCAAAAATTCAAAATTATGATAGGTCTGCCCCAAGATACTATCTATAGCATCACAAAGATATAAACTCCCATTATGAACAGGCATCAAAACCGTAATAATAGGTTCAAACATCCGATGTCCTCCTTTGAAAGATTTCCACTAATTAACTTATACCATTACCTAAAACACAATATACATACTCCCTTATGACGAGGAGTATAGTAGGAAAAAAAATAATCTCTAGGCATTATATCCATATTCAATTTGTACGCAATTACAGAAGCGGCAGTTTGGTCATGACGATGGCCTAACACCCTACTATCTTTGGAAACTTGCCCCGCACTGTTCTCCCATGCACCTAGAAAAGTAATATTATCATTCGCTTTTTCATGCCAGTATCTTAAAAATGCTACCGCCCTTTTATTATTAAAATTTAAACCCGTACAGCCTGCCGAGCAGCATCGAATGGAAAAAGCTTCTTCTCTAGTGATATTCAGAGTTTCTAACGCTGCATCAGAACACCATTGTCCTACATCGTAGCCACTATCTTGCATGAAATGACCATATAGCTTTATATGATTAAAAAGCTTATCTAATGGTTGTATAGCCACCATGGAACAATCAAGCAACAGCGCCATCTCATATCCTTTATCATAGGCTTCTAATAGAGCATAGGTCTTAAATGCGTATGGTACCGTCTTATGGGGAGGGCATTTTAGAGACTCTTCCCCAATCCAAGTCAAAACATCTCCCTCAAAGCCAACTGCTTGCAAACTATTTAAAAGTCGAATCTGGCCCTCTTTATACCATCCCTCTTCCGTTGCAAAGTTTACAATGCACATTTTCTTCATGAATGTTCTCCTTGCTTCTTCTAATTAACTAGCCAACCACTTTCTTCAATTTAGTTTATTCGACTAACCATAAAAAAGTGCTGAAACTAACTAAGACATAATCCGTTTACCTATGAAAGCAAGCAATCAGTATATAAAAATCAGACCGTTGATTGAAATAGCACGGTCTGATTAATGCAAACATTCAGTTATAAAATAAATGCCACTGTATATATTCGTCAGCCCTTATATTGCAAAATACAAAGCGGGGATGTTTTAAAGGAAACTCCATAGTTTCAGCAGGTACATTAGCAAGTCTACTATTCACATTTATTGTATGTGTTGCCTCTACATTAAACCCTATGTTAGACACTAAATTTACATTTGGAATAGCCTGTAATCCATTTTGTAGTAAACAACACAAGAAAAATTGATAATCCCATGTATCAACTAATCGGGTATAAGTACTTTCAAATTTACCATACCAAGATTCAATGGCACTACTTCCCCCTAACACTTTTATTTTTCTCTGCTCCTCGTCTTCTTGAACTTCAACACTAGCAAAAAAATCAAACAACCATTGGCTATCACGAACCTCTGGCCATAAACTCATATCAAAATCATATTGCTTCCATACTCGACGCCATGTCGCCCAACCCCACATATGAAAATACCGAGAAAAATAATAGCTACATGGTATCTGGTGATATCCAAACTGAAAATTATTTCCCGAAATACTCGCCACCCGTGTATCATAACGATACTTATTTAGTAATTCTTGGCAAAAATAAAAAAACGTTGCGTCGGGCAGACAGTCATCTTCAAGAATAATAGCTTCTTCTACTCTGGCAAAAACCCAATCAAGCCCGCTCGATATCCGTTTGCCGCAACCCAAATGTATATCCGAAAAATTCGTGGACACTTCACAATTCCAATCTACCTCTTCAATAATTTTTCTAACTTCAGCGCATTTTTCCATCTCTCCATCTTTATTCTCTCGATAGCCATCAGCAATGACAAATAATTGCCTTGGCCGTACTTTACGAATCTCAACAAAAATCTTTCGTGTAAAATCAGGACGATTAAAAATAATAAATACTACTGGTGTTGTTAATTGAAAATCCATCATTTTAACTACCCCAATTCTTTTATACCATAATCCTAATAACCATTTACCTTAGATTGATACACACATTTCATCTCGTCTCCATTGTAAAGAAGAATAATCAAACACTAGAACATCCTTCTCGTCATTCGGTACTTTAGCCGCAAAGTACTTTATATAACATTTAGCGTCTCCCTGAAAATGAAGTGAGTTGAATTTTATAAACTTATTTAAAATTTTATTTTTACAGAAGAATCCATCACCTGTTCTGTATATCTTTTTACGTCCTTGCCATGTTTCATAACCTTGCGGTCCATAAGCAATTGGAGCATTTATATTAAAATCATAAGTAGATTCTTCATGTACTTGGGCTAAATCATATACTTTGCCCGAGTATTCCTTACGATAAAAATCAATAAAAGTCATATCGCAAACACCGCCAGCATCACCTGATTGTAAGTATTGTTGATGCCAGTTATTTAGTTTTCTAAATTTCACTTCATTTGTATAGTAATGTATGATAAACATGCAAAAATCTTCTAATGCCCTTAATGTATTGACAAAAGTTGAGCCCCCATTAACATTACAAAATGCAATTTCATAATTACCGTTCTTTTCCTGATTGATGTTTTTATATAACATAACATCTGAATCCTGATAATAACAATGATCCACTCCATATTTCATCATAAAACTTCTTAAAATAAACCACCTTGCTAAACAAATCACTTCATATTGATACGGATTGGAATTCATATGTCGATACACTTTCATAAAGTTATCCAGTAATTCATCATTATCCATATTTATATGTTGAATAAAATCATATTTATTATTACTATCATCCCCTATTAAAATTACATCTTTATTCTGGTTATTTTTTTTTGCCTGCTGCAAAGTATCCTCTAGATAAAAACAATCACCATAGTGTATAAAGATAACGGGATATGTCATATCCACAAACCTCCATTTTAGGCTATATTCTTTAATGGGACTATATATTATGCAATTCCCCGATAAATGGCAACTAAGAATATCTTTTTCAAAGGAATTATGTAATAAATATTATCATTTTAAGTCAACATTTTTCTATCCACAATTTACATATATATGACGCACCAAGAGAGGCAAAAAACAATATACTACATAAAAAGAAGAACTTTAATTTTTGATAAAGAAGGGATTATATGCTTAATAATATACGAATAGGCATACCAATCATAGGAAGCAAATACTGGTATGCAGGTGTTACGATAGTGGAATCGATTATCAGCTCCATTACCCAAATGCCTAAAGAAGAACGCCCCAAACTTTTTCTTGTGATAAATGAGGAAAACTTAGAATATCTAATTTTATATGACCTGCTCCCCCTTCATGAACACCTATTCCCATTAATCGACGGTTTAATTTATGTGGGTACAAACATAAATACTGCACGTAACTTGATTCACTATCCATTTATCCATTATGTTTCTGCAGACCAACTTTTTCAGAATATCGATTTACTACTCCCCATCAATTCAGAGTTATCTCCTGGCCATCCTGCTATACCGTGGATACCGGACTTTCAGCATCATTATCTTCCCCAGCTATTCTCGGTTACTGAAATTACAAAACGCAATACTATTTTCCAAAAGATTGCCGATTATTCTCCTTTGGTCCTTTTTACCAGCAATGATGCAAAAAAAGATTTTCTCCAGCTTTATCCTTCTTCTGCTGCAAAAGCTATAGTACTCCCCTTTCCAGTCCATCTAAAGGAAGAATGGTACACAGGCAATCCTTATCAAATTCAAGAAAAATATAATTTACCTGACAAATTTATATTATGCTCTAATCAGTTTTGGATGCATAAAAATCATGCAGTATTATTTAAAGCACTAGCCATTTTACGAAGTAGAGGTCAAGATGTGCATCTTGTGTGCACTGGCTCAACAACAGATTATCGTAACCCTAATTATTTTAATAAATTACAAGAATATATCCAGGTTCTTAAGATAAGTGATCACGTCCATATTCTTGGTCTTATTCCCCGCCACGATCAAATACAACTCATGCGCCGTAGTTTATTTGTAGTGCAACCATCCTTATTTGAAGGTTTGAGCTTGATTATACAAGAGTGTCAATTATTAGGAAAATCCATCGTCTTATCAGACCTTCCCATACATGAAGAAGAGCATTATGGCACCTATTTTGCACGAACAGACGCAGAGGACTTATCAAATAAAATAGTAGAATTACTACCAATAGCAAGTCCTGGCCCTAATCTCTTAGCAGAAAGGGAAGCCAAAGCTGAATACAATAAAAAAACCCATGAATTTAATTTACAATTTTGTCAGTTCATTATAGGTGCTAAAGAAATTTACAGCTCCTCGGTACGAGACGCCACTTTTTCTCCTAGAGCATCTAGGCTTGAAAGAATAACCATTGTTACTTCTCTAGCTCCCAATAAAGATCTTCTTATACAAAAAAGAGCCATTGAAAGCTGGGTTGCTTCTGGTTTTCATGTGGTTTCTATAAACACCCAAGCTGAAATAGGCATGATTCAGCCGTATTTCCCTACTATTGAGTTTATTACGGCCAAAAGAGATGCTAGTGAAACCTACGGCAAACCTTATATCTATATTGATGATATTTTATCTTACTTCTCTACCCAGAATAATCGCATATGCGGCATAGTTAATTCCGATATTCATTTCTTTAAGAAAGACCTTCCTGCATTCATGTCTAAAGAAGCAGCAAATTCCTTCGTTTTCGGTCCACGCCTTGATATTAAATCCTTTAATGACATCAGTAGTGGAACCTTCTACAAAGGATTTGACTACTTCTTCTTTGACAAAAGCTTAATCCAGCATTATCCTCCAGCAAAATTTTGTATTGGCCTGCCATGGTGGGATTACTGGCTGCCATTAATTCCTCTTCTCTCTAAGGTGCCGGTAAAAAAGGTAACCACTCCCATTTGTTATCACATTATACACTCTAGCAATTATTCCATTGCCTCTTGGAAAGCCCTTGCTATAGAGATGATGAAACACTTCTCTCTAGCGCCCCAAACAAATGACGTCTACCTTGGTTATTTGAATAATTATATTCTTGATTTTATTGAAAAAGCTTCTACTAGCATTGAATATACAATGAATTAATATTGGTGGGATAAATATGAAAAAAGCCCTTATTACAGGTATTAATGGCCAGGATGGCTCCTATTTAGCTCAATTATTATTAGCAAATGGCTATCAAGTCCACGGTGTAGTTAGGCAATCTAGTATGGAAAACCATCAAAAACTTTCCTTCCTGAAAGACATTTCTCATCAACTCACACTACACATCTGCTCACTAACGAATCATTTATCTATATATAAGCTAATTGATGCAGTGAAACCTGATGAATGTTACCACCTAGCAGCTGCTAGCTTTGTAAGTTATTCCTTCGAAGATGAAGCTTCTATTCTTGCAACTAATTTAAATCCAACCCATTACTTTCTTTCCAGCATAAAAGAATTAGTGCCCCATTGTAGATTTTATTTTGCTGGATCTAGTGAAATTTTCGGCAACGCTGACACGGTACCCCAAACAGAAATAACCCGTTTTAACCCTCGCTCCATATATGGTATATCAAAGTTAGCCAGTCACTATGTTGTAAAAAATTATCGAGAACATCATGGCTTATACGCCTGTACAGGTTTTTGTTATAATCATGAATCTCCACGTCGTAATCCAGCCTTTGTTTCACGAAAAATTACATCCTCAGCAGCCAAAATATTTCTAAAGCTGGAGAATAATATTCAACTGGGAAATGTGGATGCTGTTCGTGATTGGGGCTATGCTCCCGAATACGTTGAAGCCATGTGGATGATGCTCAATAATCCTTTAGGAGCTAAAGATTATATTATTGCCACTGGCATACCCCATACGGTTCGCGACCTCTTAGCAATAGCCTTCTCATTGGTAGGACTCGATTATAATAACTATCTAGAGATCAACAGTAATTTTTTCAGACCTAGCGAGCAAGTCCCCCTGCTAGGTGATGCTTCTAAAATTTATCAGGATTTAGGCTGGCATCCAAAAGTTGGCTTAGAAGAAATCGTGAAAGAAATGATTCTTGAAGATATAAAACTATTGAATTCATAGATAAGATCCCCCACTGTATGAAGCAGCGGGGGATCTTATCTTATGACTCATTTAAATATGTTTTTATGACCTCAGGCATTGCGATAAAAGAAGTATCCAATAAATACTGTTCTACGGTAAAGTCAGGAGGCAAATGAGCTATCAATGGTCCTCCTGCAGCCATCAGTGCAATTACAGGCAATGTAGTATTGGGTATTCCCCAACTTCCTGTTTGTAAGATACACTCATGAGATGCTTCTAGAGTAGGATCAAAACCACCATTGGAATTTAAAGCGGGAACAAAACAGAATTTTTTTCCCTTTTCTTCCATTTTTCTTTGCAGGTAATGTAAACTTCCAGAAAATCCATGAATAATAAAACTATCAAAATAATTTATTACTTGATCCAAAAAGATGGGATTGACACAATAGGAGCAAAAATGCCATAAATCACTATAATCAAGAGTTCTATTTACGCGATTTACTTTCTTATGCTTTAAAGTATTTTTGTGTTTTTTTATGAAATCACATAATGACCTAACCAGTTTATCGTGATTGGAATAATTGGGCATTTTATCATGGATAATTTTAAAACTGTATTTATAATCTTTATATTCCCAATCCGTAGTAAGCTGACGATAGTTTTCACATACTGCCGCCCGAAAAATGGGGACACCTAAATAAAGAGATATTTGCTTTATTGCTTGCAAATGCATTTCAGGCGAAAGACTATGGCCATGAATAACATCTCCCACAGGCAATAATTGATGATTCCTTGAATATTTCTGCCACCGATATGTTACATAATCACTTACTGCCTTTCTACTGAACTTTTTGCTCATCACTGGAAAAGCACCTGCACCACCAACAGCAAATTCCCCATGATCATCCAGAAGAAGTATATTGGCTTCTTTAATTTTTTGCACACAATTTAGATAATAAGAATAGCGCTCATCAAAACCACGACAAATGAAATAATCACAGAATACCAGATCATGATAAATAATTGGGGTTGGTGGCATGCAAACATGTTCAAATTCGACTGGCATACCAACTTCTCTTTCAATTAATTCCATATCTTGGGGCGTAAATTTTCCAATTACAGAATAATCCATCAAAGAAACTATGGAAATAACTTCTTTCATCTCTGAGTGTACATTATTTTGCTCTTCATTCTTCTTACTACTCATATGAATAATATCATTTAGGCTCATTTCACCTGAAATGGCTATATGCTGTTCCTGTGCAATGGTATTTAGAATAATAATGCCTAACGAATCTAATGTTCTTGCGATGGGAGTATCAAAAGATGAGCCATGAAAATACTGAGTTATTTCATATCTAATATCCTTAATCATCCCATTCTTTCTTTCACGTTCTTGCCAGCTTTGATATTTAATATAATCTTCCAAGGTCTTCTTACGATTTATTTTGCCAGATGAGGTCTTCGTCAAGAATTCCTCTGGCACAAAATGAAATTCAAAATTTCCCATTGGTAATGCCTGACTTAAACGACTTGCTAGTTCCTTATATTGTTCAATATCTATTATATTTTCTCGTTCTAAAAGAACGAGAAGAGTCTGGGTGCCAGTTCTCGCATCATCTTTTGCCAGACATACCCCACGCCCTTCCCACTCTGGAACAGCATGAGCTAAAATAATATCCATTTCATTTAACATAAACTTTTGCCCAGCCTGAATCATAACATCATGTTTACGCCCTTCAATAAACAATTCATTATCCTCAATGAACCCAATATCACCGGTGGGGATATATCCTTCGCTGTCGGTTATATTAATATGATCTAGATAAGCCTGTATAGAATAGCTGCTTTTGGCATACACTTCATTGCCAACAATTTTTACAAAAGTTCCGGGAATAATTTTGCCACAGCTTGTTACTTCTCTGCCCTCTTTCTCATATGTTTTAATACCATTGCTTTGGGATATTGCCATAATGGTTTCAGCAAAACCATAAACCACGGAAATAGACTGTAAGTTCGTGTTGATATGCTGACAGAATCGCACCATTGTTTCTTTCTTGACAGGCTCTCCTCCTGAAACCCAACGTCTCATTGTCGTAAGAGGATCAACCAATGGCTCTTTCGCCATAACCTCAAAGCCAAAATTAGGCATAAAGCAAAGCGTGCCTTCATATTGAGCAATGGTTTTAAATAGAATAGATCGATTACTTACCCAAACAATAGGATCAATTAAAACTAACTTCACTCCTAAAAAAATAGGCATGCTAAAACATGCGATAAACCCCATATCATGATACAAAGGCAACCAGGAAACAATACAATCCGTTTCTTTCATTTCCATGATTTGATTATAACTCTGGATATATTGATACAATTGGTCAAAAGTAAATCTCATACCTTTTCTCATACCTGTTGTTCCTGATGATAGTTGAATAAAGGCACCATTAATGATTTCATCACAACTGGAATCCGCTTCTAGGATTCTACCATCAAAAAATTCTGTTTTCACTATTTTTTCTATTTCTAATGCTTTAATGCCAGCCTCACATATCACGCCTTGAATATTGGCAGAAGAAATAGTATGGCTAATGGAATTATGCCAGTAAATGATACTTTGTTTTTTAGTTGGATATTGTATAATCAATGGCTCCTTGCCAGCATCTAGTACAGCAAACCAATGTAATATTAATTCTCTGGATGTTTTAAAGATAAGCCCAATATATTTTTCATTGGGAAAGTCTTGTAATATCTTATTGCTTAGCCATCTAATCTGCCTGCCACATTCCGAAAATATAACTTTTTCACTCTTATTTTCATCTACAATCGTAATATCGGGTATATTTTTTAATATAATCTTGATATTATTCATTTGCTTCTCATCGTCATATAAAAGAGCAACTGCTGATTTTACCATCTTAAACACCTCTCTTTGCCATATGAAAATATTCTCTTTAGACCAAAGGTTAGTCGTTCTACACTAGAATTCTCTCTTCAATTGAGTTGTAGGCCATGTTCCTCTTGCCATTGGCAAGTAGAATAATCAAATGCAGTGGGAGTAGCACATTCCTCAGGTACTTTTTCTAAAAAATACTTCATAAATTTTTTAGCATTACCTTGAAAATGAAGGGCCTTAAATTTAATCAATTTATCAAGAGATAAATTTCTGCACAATACACCTTGGTTGGTATAATATATCTTTTTACAACCATACCATTCTTCATAACCATCTGTTAGATTTACATTTAGATCAAAAACTGCATCATTACGAATAATTGATAGATCGTATATTTTTTCTGGATTTGTGTTATTACAATATAAGTTCACAAATACCATGTCACAAATGCCACCATGGGGTATGGCGGTGATAATTGATTGATACATATTTTCAAGTTGCAGTCTTGATTCTGGTTGCGTATAACAATTCGTAATAAATGAACAAAAGGCATCTAAGGCTGCTACATTATTAATAAAAGAGATGCCAGCCGAAATCCCTCCACAAAAAGCAAAATCAAAACCAGTAAGTTCTTCCTTAGCAATATCTTCATAGAGCATGACATCAGAATCTTGATAATAACATTGCTCTATTTTATGCGTTACCATAAAATCCCGTAATATAAACCATCGTTGTATGCAGAATAATTCATATTCATGAGGATTAAAGTTCATGTGCTTATAGACTTTAGCAAATTCCCTCATTGAAGCACTCTCTGCGACATTGACATGCTTAACAAAAGGATATTTATTATTGCTTTCATCACCAATTAATATAATATCCTTATCTTTATTTGACCTCTTTGCCTGGAGTAAACTATACTGCAAATATTCACTATCCCCATAATGTATGAAAATAATTGGAATAGACATCTAGTCCCCCCTCTATAAAATTAATTCCTACCATCGATTGTACCTTACATAAGTCAACCCTATCTGGTATTAAAAGCGTAGGCGAAGTATCACGGCGAAAGGTTAATACCAGATAGGGTTGACCTATACTATCGAGTTCTTAACTACCTTGGAATACAGCTCTACTCCCGTTAAACTTCTAAGGTGTTCAAATACCAATGATAGGTACTATTAATACCATCCTGTAATTTTATCTTTGAATTCCAGCCTAACGCTTCTAACTTTGAAATATCCAACAGTTTACGCGGAGTTCCGTCAGGCATGGCAGGGTTATATAGGATTTCACCTGGGTACCCTACAACTGTTGCGATTAATTTTGCTAATTCCCTAATGGAAATATCTTTGCCAACTCCCACATTGATCGGTCCATTTTCTTCATACTCTTTCATTAAAAATAGGCATGCATCAGCTAAGTCGTCAACATGCAAAAATTCTCGCCGTGGCTTGCCTGTACCCCATATTTCAACACTTGGCAAATGATTAATTTTTGCTTCATGAAATTTTCTAATAAGTGCTGGCAGCACATGGGATGATGTTAGGTCAAAGTTATCATGTGGGCCATATAAATTAGTCGGCATAATAGATATAAAGTTTGTGCCATATTGCCTGTTATACCCTTGGCACATTTTGATGCCCGCAATCTTGGCTATGGCATAAGAAGCATTAGTATCCTCTAATTCACCTGTTAACAAGTACTCTTCTTTTATCGGTTGAGGTGCTAATCTAGGATAAATACAGGAACTCCCTAGAAACAGTAATTTTTTGACCTTATATTGATAAGCAGCATGAATAATGTTCGATTGAATCATAATGTTATTATAGATAAAATTGGCTGGATACGTATGATTCTCTAGTATACCTCCAACTTTCGCAGCTGCTACAAACACATACTCCGGCTCTTCAGCAGCAAAAAAATTCTTAACCCCATCCTGATTGCATAAATCTAATTCTTGACTTGTACGATATATGATATTGGTATATGAATGATGTATCAGTTTATGCAGGATGGCAGAGCCGACTAACCCTCGATGCCCAGCAATATAAATTTTGGCATGTTTATCCATAACCTGCCTCCAACATCTAAAATAGTAAGATACCTCCTGCCTAGGAGGCACCATTCCATGAAAACTCTACTTTTTATTCTTTACGATTCCGTATGGTCTCCGAGCTAAATCCATGCTTTTTGCATAGTAATTCACGTTCAACCAATTTTACATCTTCTTTTACCATCTGATCTACCATTTCCTTCAAACTAACTTCGGGCTTCCATTTTAGTTTTTCTTTTGCTTTCGTCGCATCCCCTAGCAGAAGATCGACTTCTGTTGGGCGAAAATAGCGAGCATCTACCTCAATTAACGTCTCCCCTGTAGCACAATTTACACCTTTTTCCTCTATTCCTGTTCCTTGCCACTCAATACTTGTTCCAATATGATGGAAAGCCATTTCCACAAATTCACGTACGGAATGAGTCTCTCCCGTAGCTATGATATAATCCTCTGCCTTTTCTTGTTGCAACATAAGCCACATCGCTCTTACATAATCACCAGCAAATCCCCAATCCCTTTTTGCATCTAAATTACCTAAATATAATATATTGCCTACTCCTAGCTTGTGATGGGCTACGGCTCTCGTAATTTTACGAGTAACAAAAGTTTCACCACGAATCGGTGATTCATGATTAAATAAGATGCCATTACAAGCAAACATATTGTAAGCTTCCCGATAATTAACAACAATCCAATAGGCATATAATTTGGCCGCAGCATAAGGACTGCGAGGATAGAAAGGTGTCGTTTCTTTCTGAGGGATTTCCTGCACTTTTCCAAACAACTCACTGGTAGCAGCTTGATAAAATTTGACTTTATCAATCATATCTAATATACGCAATGCCTCTAATAATCTAAGCGTCCCTAAAGCATCAGCATTAGCAGTATATTCAGGTGTATCAAAGGAAACCTGAACATGACTTTGGGCTGCTAGGTTATATATCTCATCTGGCTGTACTTCCTGAATAATTCGGATCAAATTGGTAGCATCTGTCATGTCACCATAATGCAAGAAGAACTTAACCTGTTTTTCATGAAAGTCCTGATACAAGTGATTAATCCGAGCTGTATTTAGTAGAGAACTTCGCCGCTTTATTCCATGAACAATATAGCCCTTCTCCAGTAAAAATTCAGCCAAATATGCACCGTCCTGGCCTGTTATTCCTGTAATCAACGCTACTTTTTCCATCACACTTTATCCTCTCCGATGTCTTCTTTTTTTCTTTTTGTTCATGTCTTCTTTTTCTACGTCTAGCACTTGCACGTCTATCTTAGCATCCTCTGGGAGCTGACTACTTTCCTCTGATAGAGCTCTATCACAAAACTCTGCATCTATAATAATCTGTCTATTCTCCTTTATTTGATATGCTTGTTGTAAATTTGCTACTTCACTTTTTACTAGCGCAATTTCCTTAAGAAAAAAATCCTCTTCCTTTTGATTATCTAGCCCAATTGCATTTATTTTTTCTAATACTTGCTGTATATGCTGCATGCATTCAATCAACTGCCGTTGAGACTCTTCTATCTTCTGATTCCACTCTTTTGATAACGTCAAATCTTCCTCTTTATGATACTCCTGATACTGATGCATCTCACTTAGTTGCTCTTTTAATAAAGATATTTCCTTATGTATTAAATGATCTCTATTCTGCAATTGTTCTGCGATCAATTGAAAATAGGTAGTAAATTCCCCTATAATACTTTGTCTCATCTCCCACATTTCTGCCAGCATTTTGCTTTCATGCTCTACTAATCTTTTTTGCCATTCTGTTTCCGAAAGGCGTAATGCTCTCTCCTGATTCACTTGTGCTTGAATAAATACGGCAAATTCATTTCTAAATAGGGCAATTTGCTGATTCATCATTCTCTCAAGTGTAGTAATTTGGTCTAACACTGTCGTGCATACTGGAGGGTTCTCTACATTACTGCTAATTGTTTCGGTAACAACTGGCTGCTTTTCTTCTGGGCTATTTTCCCATACATCCACCTTGCCCGTGCGCAGAGCCCATTTAAGTTGCTGTATATCTAATGAGTGCATAGGCTCACCATTGGTCATAATCACAATTATCAACTCCTTTTATATTTAATTGATGATCACCATAACTCCCCACTATCAATAAGGCTTTGCCAAATATGTATTATAATATATGTAATCATCATAACTTTGGTGAGCGCTCATTAAGAAAAACGCTAAGATCCTTTTCGTTTCAACCTAAACGCCAGTTTCATGTTATTATAAGCATAGGTTAGATGCTAATGGGGTTGCGTTAATAGCATGAACCTGACGCGACCTAAAAGAAACAAGATTTACATAAATAAAAGGTCTCAAAATCAGTAACATACTGATTTTGAGACCTTTTTTCTTTTTCGTCCTAGTTATTATCTAATCTGTCCATTACCAGTAATAATGTATTTACTGCTGGTAAGTTCTGCCAAGCCCATTGGCCCACGGGCATGTAATTTTTGTGTACTAATGCCAATTTCAGCACCAAAGCCAAATTCAAATCCATCTGTAAAGCGAGTAGAAGCATTCACATATACAGCTGCAGCATCTACTTCATGTTGAAAGCGCTTAGCATTTTCAAGATTTTTAGTAACAATAGCTTCCGAATGACGAGTACTGTAGTGATCAATATGTTCAAGAGCCTCTTCAAGATCAGCTACTACTTTTATGGATAATATGAAGTCCGAGTATTCAGTAGCCCAATCTTCATCACTAGCGGGTTTTACAGCTTGATGGTACTGACATGTTACGGGGCATCCCCTAAGCTCTACACCAGCCTCCTGATACACTTTAAGCATGCCTGGCAAAAACTCGTCTGCTACTTTCTCATGTACTAATAATGTTTCCATAGAATTACACACACCAGGCCGAGAAACTTTGGCATTAAATGCAATATTCCCTGCCATATCCAAATCAGCGAATTCATCAACAAAGGTATGGCATATTCCAGTGCCCGTTTCAATCACAGGCACTGTGCTATTTTCAACTACAGTTTTTATCAGCCCAGCCCCACCACGAGGAATAATTACATCCAAATATTCATTAAGCTTCAACATTTCATTTACAGCCTGGCGGTCCGTAGTTTCTATTAACTGCAGAGCCCCTACTGGAATTCCTGCTTCATATGCCGATTGGGCAATGATCTTAATAATTTCCGTATTAGAATGAATGGCCTCTGATCCACCCCTAAGTATCACAGCATTACCTGTTTTTAGACAAAGTCCTGCTGCATCTACTGTAACATTAGGGCGAGCCTCATAAATAATACCAATCACACCAAGAGGTACCCGCACCTTACTAATTTCTAAACCATTAGGACGAATGGTAGTACTAAGCACTTCACCTATTGGATCCGCTAAGGTCGTAATCTGCCTTAGACCATCAGCCATGGCTTTAATTCGCTCTTTTGTTAACAAGAGACGATCAAGCAAAGCCTGAGATAAGCCTTTTGCTTTACCATTTTCTATATCCATAGCATTGGCTGTTAGAATAGTAGCACCCTCTTGTTCTAGTGCATCTGCCATCTTATTCAATGCTTGATTTTTGATGACGATGGATAGTGTGGCAAGCTTTCTTGCTGCTTGTTTAGCATTCTTGCCTTTAGTCTGCAGTTCTGTAAGATGGTCCATATAACTCTCTCCTTTTATACTAATAATACCATATTAT
>JARBUM010000134.1 GCA_029239675.1 Pelosinus sp.
TTGATGTAATTTTATTTAGCATCAATGCTGCTTATGATATGCTGCCAGCCACTGAGGATGTAAACATACTATTTGAAGAAAGTACTTTTGAAAACAGGACCTATGAAGGTGTTGATCCAAAGCGTGATACGTTATACCAAACATGTGAAAATGCGGTTGTTGCTTTAACCGTTATGAAAGGATATGCAGCTGGAGTGCTGCTAAGTGACAAACAATCGCCTTTTGAAAAGGCACTGACCCCAATACAATGTTTACATTACTGTTTAACCAGACCGGCAGTTGCTGCCGTAATGGTTGGAGTATCTAATGAAAATCAAATACTTGCAGCAACCGCCTATGTTACTGCAAGTAATAAAGAGAAAGATTATAGTGAAGTTCTTGCAAATGCTCCAAGAAGTTCTTTTAGCGGACATTGTATGTATTGTGGACATTGTGCCCCCTGCTCTAAAAAGATAGATATTGCATCCGTAAATAAATATTTAGATTTAGCATTAATTCAAGAAGAGGTTCCTGAAACACTAAAGAATCATTATGACTTATTAGAACATCATGCAAGCGAGTGTATAGAATGTGGGTTATGCATGAAAAACTGTCCATTTGGTGTAGAGATTATTAATAAAATGAAACAGGCAGTTAAACTTTTTGGCAATTAAACAATTATGCAGGTCACCAGATTAATACGATTAAATACTTGAGTTGGAGTGAACTCCAAGTTTTATACTACCAATTCTTTGAAGTCTTGGCGGAAAGACTCACCTGTCCCAATATGGCGATAAAATACCAGTCATTGGTTGAACAGATGAAGGCTCATGGAAGGATAGCGATATTGGCAACTAAGGATATTACCTTGGATATGAGCCAAAAAATTCTTGAAAGAGTTATGTGTTTTTTATGCCTTATACCTCTGCTTGCTAGTACCTAAAAGGAAATCATCAAAAGACTGCTGTTTTTTCATCTGGAAAGACAGCAGTTTTTCATGGATGTGAAAATGATGATGACCGGGCAGACTTGTTGAACTTTTAAAAGATATACTTACATTACACTGTTGCTTTATTTATCATTAGAGATTAATTAGTATTTTACAAAAAATGAGACGAGTAGTAGGCAACAGCCCATAAGTTTTTAACACTGTGTGAAGTTTAAAAGTAAAGGAGATACTACCATGAGCAAAAAACTAGCTGCGATTTTAACAGGCATTTTTATTTCAGTGTTTAGTCTGACAACTGTTTCGCAGGCACAGACTACAAATAACCAAGGCTTGAACGCAAAACAGCAGGGTATCGTCACAATTGCGGCCTTCACAGCCAAAGGGGATTTGGAGAGGCTGAAAACAGCTTTGAACGAAGGACTGGATGCTGGGTTGACTGTTAATGAAATCAAAGAAGTCCTCGTGCAGATGTACGCCTATTGTGGTTTCCCGCGCAGCCTAAACGGAATCAGTACCTTTATGAGCGTCATAGAAGAACGCAAAGCCAAAGGCATCAAGGACGAGATTGGTAAGGAAGCAAGTCCTTTGCCTACTAACAAAAGCAGAATTGAACTCGGAGCAAAAATTCAGACAAGCCTGATAGGAGCACCTGCCAGTGGGGCAATTTATACTTTCACTCCAGCAATTGACGTCTTCTTGAAAGACCACCTATTTGGTGACATCTTCGGCCGCGACAATCTCGATTTCCAGAGCAGGGAGATCGCGACCATTTCGGCCCTAGCCAGCATGGAAGGTGTCAACAGTCAGCTTCAGTCACATTTCAAAGTCGGGTTTAATACTGGCCTGACCGAAGCTCAGATGATGAGCCTGATATCCGTGCTCGAAGCTAAAGTTGACAAAAAAGAAGCCGCTAATGCCAAAGAAGTTTTGAATATAGTTTTGAGCAACAGATAACGCTACTGGCATCATGTGGGATATGAGGTCTGTATTCAGAGATGGTCTTTGAGGTACACTTTCTTTTCAGGCCTAAAACAAGGCTGTCGACAAAGTATTGTCGGCAGCCTTGAATAGTTCTTGTATAAATCTTAAGAGGGGATCGCAATGAAAGTGGTAGCATTTAATGGAAACCCACGTTCAGATGGAGATACTGCGGCGATTATAAAAGTCATCTTGAGAGAATTCGAGAAGTGCGGAAATCAGAAGTAAATTGTACAAATGATGTGGTCATACCTCTGCCTCACTTTTTTTCTTCTGCCTTTACTTCGTTCTTTAATTCCTTGATCTCTTCTTTAGCACTTTCCCCGCTGGTAGCACTGCGAAATTCCTGAATACCCCTTCCCAGCGCCTTGCCAACTTCGGGAAGCTTTCCCGGTCCGAACACTACTAAAGCAATCACCAAGATTAATATTAATTCCGTCATGCCCATATTAAACATGTCCACATCACCTTCATTCTATAAAGTATTGTGTCATATTTATGTTACAACTTTGAGTAGGCTCAAAGTCAATAAGTTTTAAAAATATTTTTTTCGCAGACTTAACTGTACTCTTCCTAAAAAAACACTTGACTTGGAGCTAAATCAAAGTGTTAGACTGAATTTCAAGTGGTAAACATGAAGAGTGCAGAAGTAAATAAAAGGTTGGATAAGCAATGTTTCATCTTGTGAATCTTTGGTAATCTGTCCGAGATAATAAAGAATTATAGATGTACATGAATAAAATTAGGCATTGGAGAGATAGAAAATGAAAGTGTTATATTATGATTGTTTTTGCGGAATTAGTGGCGATATGAATCTAGGTGCATTGCTAGATTTGGGAGTAGATGAGGAGTGCTTAAGGCGGGAGTTATCTAATCTTAATTTGGATACTGAATATGAGCTGCATGTAAAAAAGGATAATAAACAAGGAATAAGTGGAACCAGAGTGGATGTAGTCTTAAAAAATGCAACACATGCTCATAAACATGACCATCATCATCATGAAGGACAGACCTACCTTGAGTCTGACAATGACCATACTCATCATGCTCACAGAAATTTAAAGGATATTGAAAATATAATAAAAAACAGCAGTCTGAGTGATAGTGTTAAAAAATTAAGTTTGGCTATCTTTATGAAAGTAGCAGAGGCTGAGGCAAAGGTTCACGGAAAGCCTCTATATGAAGTGCATTTCCATGAGGTTGGGGCAGTTGACTCTATCATTGATATTGTGGGAACTGCTGTGTGTTTAGATTATTTAAAAGTGGATAAGATTATGGCTTCATCGGTTCAGGTAGGAGGAGGATTTGTGAAATGTACTCATGGTATTATCCCTATTCCTGCTCCGGCAACCATGGAAATTTTAAAGAATATTCCCGTGAAATCAGGTATAGTACCTTTTGAAACGACTACGCCTACCGGGGCTGCGATATTGGCGGCAAATGTGGGTACATTTACAGATAATATGGACTTTTCAGTAGAAAAGATTGGCTATGGGATAGGTCATAGAGAGCTTGAGATTCCTAACGTTTTAAGGATATATCTTGGCTACGAAGATAGACGCGATAAGAGAGAAGAGCATACAAAAGAGGTTTGCAAAATGATGGAGGCTAACGCGTTTTAATGTGAGGCACTGGGAAACCAATAATGCAGTCTATATCTTAAGATATTCCAGGAGGGAATGATGAATAAGGCGGATATAAGAAAATTGCTGCAAAAAGTAAAGAACAATGAAATAGAAGTCGAGACAGCGATGGGATTTATTGAAGATTTACCTTATAAGGAGTTGGGCTTTGCTACGATTGATAATCATCGCGAGATACGGGTAGGATATCCGGAAGTGATCTATTGCGAAGGAAAAACAGTCGAACAAGTAAAAAGCATCATTCAATTTATGTTGACTAAAGATAATAATATATTAGCAACCCGCGCTAACGAAAAGATGTATGAAGCAGTAAAAATGATCTATGCAGAAGCCCAATATAACCCTCTGGGAAGAACAATTACCATTCGAAAGAAAGAAGAAGATCTTACAGACAGTTATATTGCCATTATTTCAGCTGGAACTTCTGATATATCGGTAGTCGAGGAAGCAGCAGAAACGGCAATCATTTTGGGGAATCGCGTGGAAACAATTGTGGATGTGGGAGTTGCGGGCATTCATAGACTTTTCGCAAAAATGGATATCATTCGGGGGGCAAAGGTAGTTATCGTAGTTGCAGGCATGGAAGGAGCGCTTGCCAGTGTTATAGGAGGACTTGTGGATAAACCAGTTATTGCCGTCCCTACAAGTGTTGGTTATGGGGCAAACTTTGGTGGTCTTTCGGCTCTGTTATCCATGCTGAACAGTTGTGCAAGCGGTGTCAGTGTAGTTAATATCGATAATGGTTTCGGGGCAGCTTATAATGCCAGTATAATTAATAAATTATAAAATAACTAAGACACATTTTTTTTGAACAAAGAAGCATTTATGCAGAATATACTTTATTGGCACTTCATTATTCTATGATAAAAACGCTACTTATTGGTATAGCTGGTTATCATCGGAATGACTTCAGCGTCAAACATGCAGTAAAGCTTATTCAAACATTCGCTAAAACGATTGAGCACAATCTTCCTTATCATAAACAAGCTGTGCAGTTTATTAATGCAAGTGATATGAATAATACAGGGGGCATGACAGTATTATTGAAAAATTAACTGCGGTTCCACTGTACATTATGCGTCTGCAGGAGGTGCCATTACTTCATTTTTAGACCGCGTTTTCTTTGCTAATCGATATTCTGGTAATCAAATTTTTTTTTTGAAACCTGCAGCCGCTATTATTTCTGCCAGAAGGGCGGGAACAACTGCGACATTTGATCAACTTAATAAATATTTCACGATATCAGAAATGCCTGTTATCTCATCGCGGTATTGGAACATGGTACACGGCTTTACGCCGGATGACGTAAAAAAGATTTAGAGGGATTGCAAACGATGCGTATAGTAGGAAGAAATATGGCATGGTTCTTAAAGTGTAAAGAAAACACTTTACTTGGGGTTAACTCTAGGTTTTATAATAACAATACAAAAATATTAAGGAGGTTCTATTATGTTTAACTTTGATTTTTATAATCCAACACGTATTGTATTTGGTAAGGACAGACTTGAGAGCATTGATAAGTATGTTCCAGTCGATGCTACTGTCTTAATAACCTATGGAAGTGGAAGTGCTAAAAAGAGTGGTCTTATCGACAAGGTTAAAGCCGTACTTGGGAACAGGAAAGTTTATGAATTCAGCGGTATAGAGCCGAATCCTTGCTACGAAACTTTGGTAAAAGCTGTAGAAATTGTACGTAGTGAAAATATTAATTTTTTGCTTGCTGTTGGCGGAGGGTCTGTTATCGATGGGACTAAATTCATAACACTTGCTTCTTATTACAAGGGCGATTCTCGTGATTTGCTGAAGTACGGCTTGGCACCTATTCCTTTTGATGTAATAGAAAAAGCAGTTCCATTCGGTACAGTGCTAACTTTACCTGCTACCGGGTCTGAAATGAATAGTGGAGCTGTAATCAGCTATGAGCACGGAAAATATGCCGTTATGAGTGAGTTAGCTTTTCCAACATTTTCAATATTAGATCCGACCATTACTTTTACGCTTCCAAAGACTCAGGTTGCTAATGGAGTGATTGACGCATTTGTTCATACAACTGAGCAATATCTCACATTTCCTGTGGATGGTAAGGTGCAGGATCGTATAGCTGAGGGGATTTTACAAACATTGATTGAAATAGGTGAAACTACAGTTGCTGAACCCGAAAATTATGATGTACGTGCAAATCATGTTTGGAGTGCCACTCTTGCGCTGAATGGGATAGTTGGTGCGGGGGTTCCTCAGGATTGGGCGACTCATATGATCGGACATGAACTCACCGCATTATTTGGCATTGATCATGGACAGACTTTAGCGATTGTATTGCCAGCATTACTAGAGGTAAGACGCGAACAAAAACGCGCTAAACTTCTGCAATATGCAGAACGTGTATGGCATATAGAGAGTGGCAGTGAAGAGGAAAAGGTAGACTTGGCAATTCAGAAAACCAGAGAATTCTTTGAAAGCCTTGGTGCCAAAACTCATCTGTCTCAATATGGTGTTGGAGCTGATAAAATACCAGTTGTTATTGAACAGCTAAAGGCTCATGGGATGATAGCACTTTCGGAAACTCAGGATATTACATTGGATATAAGCCAAAAGATTCTTGAAAGAGCAGTGTGATTTTCTTTCATGACTTACGCCCTGTCTGCCAGTAAAGTGTTTTAAAGCTATAAGACTTTGCGAACGTGATCGTGCATATTTTTGACTACTATTTAAAAACTCTTGACTTGGAGTTAACTCCAATTGTTATGATATCGTATATTAGGAGGTGAAACCGCGTGACGATTACAGAAGTAAGTGAAAAATTTGATGTTTCACAGGATACACTCCGCTATTATGAACGCATCGGACTGCTTCCTCGTGTGAACCGCAATAAAAGCAGAATCAGGGATTATACTGAAGAAGACTGTAAGTGGGTCGAATTTATCAAATGTATGCGAAGTGCAGGT
>JARBUM010000033.1 GCA_029239675.1 Pelosinus sp.
TTTCTATATAAAAGTAGATGCAATAACTTGTAGAAAAAACGCTGAGACATGAAGGTCGGGAAGATGGATAAGAGCGTGAAAGGATATTGATTCTTATTCTTCGCAGTCCTCGCATCTTCAGGCTAAGCATGTTTCTTCGTAACTTACAGGAAGTTTTTTCTAGATGTAAATCCGTAGTGTGTTCATATAGATTGAAAAAGTATAGAAGTATGATACAATAATGAGATACTAAAGTTGTCAGTAGCAGGAAGGATGAAATAAGTGTTTGATTTTTCTAATGTAAGTTTAGAGCAATTAGTGATACATAAAGTGGGTAATAAATTGCGGGATGAAGGGATTTTTCTCTCGCCAAATTCCTATGAGATGAAGGATGGCAATGTAGAAGAGTTGTTGCTAAAGTATTTTCTATCCTCCTTTAAGGAAAAGGTATTGTATAAATTTTTTCACGAAACGGATATTCATTTAAATGAGTTATATATGTATGTAAGCAGTATTTTTATAGAACCTGAAACATTCTATGAACAATCCATTAATATCCTAAAACATTTATATGAAAAATCTTCCCATCCGCAAATTAAAGGCGGAGAATTCTATATGGCTTATTTTAAAGATTGTATAATCAATGATCAAAAAGCAGATGGAATTGGTATTTTTAAAACTGAGAAAAAGGAAACCTATCTAAAGGTCACAAAATATGCGGATGAATTTATGGTTGGTAGTGATAAAGGCATTAATGTTAGAAAATTAGATAAAGGCTGTATTATTTTTAATGTTAATTCTGCTGATGGTTATCGAGTTGCCATTGTGGATGCAGTGAATAAAGGGGACAATCAGGCTTTATATTGGAAAGATGAATTCTTACGTCTAACGAATGTACAGGATGAGTATTTTCATACAGAGAATTGCTTGCAGGTGTGCAGAGATTTTGCTGAAAATATTTATGGACAAGTATATCAGGCTGATAAGAAAGATCAGGTGGTTTTTGTCAATGAAGCAGTGGCATATTTTGATAAGCACAATCAATTTCATCTAGAGGAATTTGTTCAGGAAGTTGTGAAAGAACCTGAGCTTATTGAGCAGTTTAAAGAACATAAACAGAATTATGAAAGTAATCAAGGGTTTGTCGCTGCGGAAGGGTTTAGTATTTCTACTCCAGCAGTGAAGAGTATAAAAAAGAAATTTAAGAATATGATCAAGTTAGATACAGATATTGAAATTAAAGTGAAAAGTCCCACGACAGAAACTGGCAATATGCAGTTTATTGAACGGGGTTTTGATGATGACAAAGGTATGCACTTCTATAAAGTGTATTTTAATGAAGAAGAATAAGTTGCGTTGAAGAGGAGAATACAAAATGAATTCTAAAACCGAGTTAATTGAATTAATCCAGCAGCTGCCTGAAGAAAGGGTTTCTGAGGCTCTTGCCTTACTAAAAGGCTTGAATGAGAACACAGAGAGTAGTGAAAAAAGTTCAGATCCTTTGCAGGATTTTATGAAAGTATTGGTATATTCAATGAATAATAGTTTATATGATTTGTCTATAGAAGCTGGACGCAGGGACGAGAAAGTATTGTCAACTCGTTTAGAATCCTACCGCAAGAGAGTTACGGAAGCTTGGGAAATATATAAAAAATAGCATAACCTAATAATAAGGCCTTATCACTTCGATAAGGCCTTATTATTACTAAATTTTGCACATACTATGACTAATGGCAGGTGTAATTATTAGTAAAATCAGAATAAACACACAATTAAAACAGGTTTAAAACAAGAACAAAACAAGTTCATTTGTATCGTTTATTAAGAATAAGAGTAGATTGCATATATGCTGAAAAGCTAGGGTTTATCAGATGGAGTTGTTATCTTACAGTTGTTATCTAAGTAAAACAAGCTTTGGCATGATTATTGCATTTGAGTTAGAAGGTAGTAGTAAAAGTAGAGGCGGAGGCACAAGATGATCGGTGTTGTGATTGTAACACATGGGAGTTTGGCAGATGTCTTACTCGATACAGCAGAGCTTATCGCAGGTAAACAAGAACAAGTTAGAGCTCTTGCTTTTGCACCAGGAGAAGACGTTGCTACTTTGCAGTTACGTATCAGAGAAGCTATAAGACAAGTAAACAAGACGCAAGGTGTTTTAGTAGTGGTTGATTTATTAGGGGGAAGCCCCTATAATGCAGCGGCAATGGTAGCTATGCAACAAACTGGAGTGGAGGTAGTTGCAGGTGTAAATTTACCCATGCTATTGGAACTATTGCCTGCCAGGAGTAGTGAATTAGAAGTTTTGGCAGAAATAGCGCTTAAGGGCGGCTATGATGGAATTGGTAAATTTGTAATGCCGAAGAGTAATTCAATTAAATAGTAATAAAGTGAGGCAAACCTGGAAAGAAGGAAGAGTAGGGTGAGAATTGAATTAGTAAGAATTGATGACCGCCTCATTCATGGGCAGATTGTCATGGCGTGGAGCAAGGCTGTATCAATAGAACGTATTGTAGTGATAGATGATAAAGTTGCAAATGACCTCATTCATAAGATGCTATTAGAGACTGTAGCCCCTCCAGGTGTAAAGGTATCTATCTTTGACGTTGTTCAAGGGATTGAATATTTGAAAAAGGATAGCTTTCCAGAGGAAAAAATACTTTTGTTAGTTACGAATCCTACCACTATCCTAGCATTAGTGGAAAGTGGGCTACGGTTTAGTAAGATCAATGTTGGAGGAATGAGTTTCAGTGCGGGAAAAATGCAGTTAACTAAGGCTGTATCACTAGATGATACTGATAAACATGCATTTAGAGAACTTCATAAATACGGTATTGTTGTACAAATTCAAGTCTTGCCTAATGATACTCCTGAGGACCTAATGACTCAAATAAAATGAAAATTTTTACTTTTATGTAGTATTATATAATATATTAAAAAAAGAAAGGTTGTGTAAAAAACATGGAATTCAATTTGGAAATTCAAAATCAGGCAGGCTTACACGCTAGACCAGCGGCTATGTTCGCACAAAAGGCTTCTTCCTTTAAAGCAAATATTATGGTATCTAAAGATGGAAAAAGTGCCAATGCAAAGAGTATCATTAGTATTATGGGATTGGGTGTTAAAAAGGGTGATATTTTACTTGTCAAAATTGATGGTCTAGATGCTGCCGAAGCAGCAGCAGCTTTGAAAAAATTAGTGGAAGACAAATTTGGAGAAGAGTGATACTATGTGGAAAATAAAAGGAATTGCAGCGTCAGCAGGAATTGCTATTGGGGAAATCATGCATATGCAGGAAGAGGTACATGATTTCTGTCGTGAAGTAGAAGCATCACAAATACCAGCAGAAAAAGAACGTTTTTATGCAGCACAACAAGTAGCCGAGAAAGAACTAGATGTTTTACAAGAACGTACGGCAGCTAATATGGGAGAACAACAGGCGGAAGTTTTTGCTGCTCACAAATTAATGGTTAATGACCCGTCTTTTGTTGAGGTTGTTTTGGATCATATTGAGAACCATCATGCTAGCGTTGAAGCGGCGGTAGAAGACGCAGCTAGTGAAATTGCAGCTATGTTTGCTGGCCTTGATAGCGAATATATGCAAGAGAGGGCAGCTGATATCAAGGATATTGGTAAACGTTTAGTACGAATTTTGCAAGGTGGTACAGAAAACGCCAATTATACAGGAGTTTTGGCAGCCCAAGATTTGTTACCCTCCGACACAGCGGCTCTTGATTTAGCTAGTGTAGCAGGATTTATTACTGCTCTGGGAGGTAAAACTTCTCATAGCTCTATTTTAGCTAGGGCAGCAGGGATTCCTGCTGTTGTTGGGATTGGTAGTGAAATAGAGAAGCTAAACAATGGAGATATGGTAATTGTTGACGGGCATGCAGGAGAAATATTGGTTAATCCTGAAGAAGATATACTCGATGACTATCGTTTGCGCATCAAGAAAGAGCAAGAGAGAGCAGCGCTTTTAGCGGCTGTAGGTCACTTGCCTAGTGTGACGTCGGATGGTCATGCAATTGAGTTGGCTTGCAATATTGGCACACCTGCTGATATGGGAAAAGTGATTGCTGCAGGTGCAGAGGGTGTTGGCCTATTCCGTACCGAGTTTTTGTTCCTGGATAAAACCAGTGTACCAACGGAAGAAGAACAGGTGGAATCTTATAAAGCCGTACTTTCTGCTATGCCTGATAAAAAGATAGTTATTCGTACCCTAGATGCTGGCGGCGACAAGCAGTTGCCTTTTATTGGTGGATTACCGGAAGCCAATCCAGCTCTTGGATTACGAGCCATTCGGTTATGTATGGTGTATCAAGATGTATTTAAAACCCAATTACGAGCTTTATTACGTGCTAGTGTAGCAGGAAACTTGCACATTATGTTCCCCATGATTGCGACAGTAGATGAATTACGAGGTGCAAAAGCCTTGCTAAAGGAAGCTGCTGAGGAATTAACACAAGAAGGAATCCCTTATAAGAGTGATGTATCAGTAGGGATTATGATTGAGGTGCCAGCCGCTGCTGTTATTGCGGATATTTTGGCAGAAGAAGTGGACTTTTTCAGTATTGGTACCAATGATCTAGTCCAATATACCATGGCAGCAGATCGTATGAATGAACATGTGGCATATCTGAGTGATTATTTTCAACCTCCAGTGGTTCGCTTAATTGGTACTGTTGCCAAGGCAGCACAAAAATGCGGTAAATGGGTAGGAATGTGCGGTGAGATGGCAGGAGATCCTTTAGCCACTCCTTTATTAGTAGGACTTGGTTTAACGGAATTATCCATGAATGGCCGAGCTGTCCCTGTAGTAAAGCATCGTATACGTCAGCTTGATGTAAAGCAGGCTCAAGAATGGGCTGAACATATTCTTACTTTACACACTGCAGCGGATATCAAAAAGAAATTAGAAGAAATTTCGTTACAATTTGAAATTTAAATGTATATAGCTTCTAAAAAATTAGGAGTGGAGAAGAAATCTCCACTCCTAATGAAAATTTGCAATAAAAGGTGGAGTTGTTATGTTAAAGCGTATTGCTGTTATGACTAGCGGTGGTGATTCTCCTGGCATGAACGCTGCCATTCGTGCTGTGGTTCGTGTTGCTATTCATGAAGGGGTAGAAGTATGGGGAATTTATAATGGTTATGCAGGTATGTATGAAGATAAAATGGTGAAACTGGAATCTCGCTCCGTAGGAGATATTCTGCAACGGGGTGGAACTTTTCTAGGAACTGCTCGCTGTGAAGTTTTCAAAACCTTGGAAGGTCGGCAACGAGCTGCAGAAAATTTGAAGAAAAGGGGAATTGAGGGCGTAGTTATTATTGGTGGCGATGGTTCTCTTACAGGAGCCCAGTTATTATCGGAGTTAGGAATTGCTGTAGTTGGTTTACCTGGTACTATTGATAATGATATTTGGGGAACTGATTATACCATCGGGTTTGATACTGCCATCAATACCGTAGTAGAAGCAATTAACAAGTTGAGGGATACGGCCTCTTCTCATGGAAGGGTGATGGTTCTTGAAGTTATGGGACGTAACTCGGGTTGGATTGCAATGACTGCTGGACTTGCTGGCGGGGCAGAACAAATACTCATTCCAGAAATGACTGTAAATTTGGATGAACTGTGCCAAAAGTTAAGTAAGTCTCGGGATGCAGGGAAAAAATATAGTATCGTAGTTGTGGCAGAAGGTGTAGGCAGTGCTGTAACAATTGGCAAAAAGATTGCTGAAGATACTGGTCTTGATACCAGAGTATCTGTGTTAGGACATATACAACGGGGAGGATCACCAAGTGTATTTGATCGCATATTAGCGAGTACACTAGGGGAACATGCAGTATTGGCGCTAATTTCAGGAATATCTAATGTATTGTTTGGCTCTAAAAATGGTGCAATTATTCCTATTGATTTAGCAGATGCAATTGGGCATAAGCGGACAATTGATACTTCCACATTTCGCTTAGCGACGTTATTGTCGCACTAAAAAGCGCAAGATAAAAGCATTGGGAATTAACCAACCCTATGCTTTTATTGTTATATTAAGAAAAATAGTTAATCCTATCTATTTTTTTTCGGTGTCCTTTGCATCTCTATGGTTATCCACCATTGTATTACTAGTTTGTACGTTTTATAATTGAATATAAATACCTAGCCTGGTTGATGCTGTCTTAAAGGAGAGCGAAAAGATGAAACGCCAGTTAAAAGTGTTAGAAGTATTAGATGAATTATGTGTTAAAAAATTGGATAAGAATATGCTGCGGCAGCATAAACCTCTAGGTTTTACAGCAGATGAGGTGGCAGCCTTAGCAGGTTTTTCTCGTAGTAATGTTAGTAGTGATTTGAATGCCTTACATCGGGAAAAGTTAGTAGTAAAATTGGTAAGCCGGTTTACCTATTATGTTACAGTGAAATGGGTAGAGTATATTCTTCCAGAGCTAAAGGAAAAAGTTCCAGAAGTGGTACGTCACCAGCGGCAATGGGAGGAATTAGCTGCGAGTGAAGTTTCTCAATTTAGAATGCAAAGCAATCTATCTGATACCTCTTATTCGAAAGATGACAATCTATCCTATAAAGATGTAGCGAATTACGATGCCTTTGAAGGTTTGATTGGTGCACAAGATAGTCTAAAAACAGCGGTGGAGCAGGCAAAGGCATCAGCTCTTTATCCTCCTAAGGGCTTAGATACCTTACTCGTTGGCTCTACTGGTGTTGGTAAAACTTTATTTGCCGAATATATTTATAAATTTGCTTATCATCAGGGAAAAATTCGCCATGGTGGGCAGTTAATTGTATTTAATTGTGCTGATTACGCGAATAATCCTCAACTTCTGATGTCTCAGCTTTTTGGCCATGTACGGGGGGCTTTTACAGGTGCTGATAAGGACAAAGCTGGTTTAGTGGAAAAAGCTGATGGTGGCATGTTATTTTTAGATGAAGTACATCGTCTGCCACCTGAGGGCCAGGAAATGTTATTTTATCTGTTGGATCGTGGAGATTTTCGGCGCATGGGTGATACAGATAAGACCCGCCATGTGACAGTAAGGGTGGTAGCTGCGACTACAGAGAATCCTGATTCAACTTTATTAAAAACTTTTTTACGTCGTATTCCAGTGGTCATTCAGTTGCCAGATCTGGCAGTAAGGCCACTTCAGGAGAGATTCGAACTCATTAAATTTTTACTGGCTCGTGAAGCCGCACATATCCAATCTAAGGTAATTGTAAGCCAAGAAGCTTTATGGGCTTTACTGTTATATCGGTGTCATGGCAACATAGGACAATTGCGTAATGACCTGCAATTAATATGTGCAAAGGCTTTCTTACATCGATCAGATAAGAGCAAACCAGTACGTCTTGCATATGAAGAGCTGCCGCCTAAAATCAAACAAGCGATTGTCTATGATCCTCAGGCACGCTTGGAGACGAGTAAAATCTTATGTACGTTAGGCAGCGAATTATTCATTCAACCTAATGGAGTAGCGGCAGATAAAGAAGCAGATCGAAGTTTACCGAGAAATTTCTATCAGACCATTAGTGACCGTATGCAGTTTCTCAAGTCCCAAGGAATTGGACAGGCAGAAATGATTAAATGCATTGAGATGGATGTTGAGAACTATTTTAAACGATTGAATCCTGAAGAGTTGGAGATATCACAGGAGTATTTACAGAGCGTATTGCCCCAAGAATTTCTTAATGTTTTTGACTTAGCCTGTAGTAAAGCAGAAAAAATGGGGAGATCGTTAAGTCGTAGATTGTATTACGCGTTAGCTATTCATATTGCTGCTACGGTAGAGCGTATTCGTAGTGGTCTGCCGATTGTAAATCCCAATGTTAGATCCGTGGCTGAGCAGCATCCTAAGGAATATGTTGTAGCAGAAGGAATGGCTCAGTGTATAGGTGAGCAGATGGAAATTCTGATCCCGTTAGATGAAATAGGCTTTATTGCTTTAATGCTGGCAACTTTTGATGATCACCATGGGAAAGAGGAACGTAAAGTAGGAATCTTGGTAATCACTCATGGCAATTCTACTGCTACCAGTATGGTAGATTTCTCGAATAAATTGCTAGGTGTTTCTCATGGTAAGGCGATTGATATGCCTTTAGAAGCCAACGTCGATTGGGCAATTGAAAAAGCAGTTCAAGTTGCAAGAGAGATTGATGAAGGGAAAGGCATTATCTTATTAGTAGATATGGGATCTTTATCAGGTGTAGCAAAAGCCGTTACCAATCGAACTGGTATTATGGTAAAAAGTGTAGAAATGGTAAGTACGTTAATGGTACTGCATGTATTACATAAGGCAATTTTACCAAAGAATGATATCAATGTGGTATATCGGGCGGCTTGGACAGCTCGTAGTATGGGACAGAATGTAGCACAAGCAAATAACCCAACAGACTTTATGAATGGTAAAGATAAGGCCATTGTGACTACTTGCTTTACAGGGCAAGGAGCAGCTGCTAAGATTAAGGGTTTACTAGAAAAACTACTGAATCAATGGCAGTTATTTAATATCCGCGTAATCGCTGTAGAAGCAGGTAATCAAGAAACATTGCAAAACCGCCTTAGCTCTTTGCAGCATTCCTACGATATTCTTGCAAGTGTAGGGAGTGTTGATCCTGAAATGGAAAATAGGCCTCATATTGCTATTGAGGAGCTCATGCAAGGTGGTGTTGGCAGTGAATTGCGTCGTTTGCTTACGGAGGGTTTAAAGGCTTCTGAAATTGCAGATCGTTATACGGACAGAGGTATGGATTGGGAAGTTATGCGTGGTATGGTCGCTGGCATGTTAGATGAATTTTTGACTTTTGTGAATCCCCGAAAAGTGCTGGATACTTTGATGATTTGCATTAGAAAAATGGAAGAAGAATTGCAGATTGAATTTTCTTCTTCTGGGCTGGTACGTATATTAGTACATTCCGCTTGTATGGTGGAACGCCTGCTTACTCAAGCAGGAATAAGTTATCCTGATACAACTACTTTCATCGCTGAACATCCAACTGAATATGGGGTATTAAAAAAGGTAAGTAATGCCTTAGAGCAACAATTTGCCGTGGTAGTAAATGATGAAGAAATCTGTCACCTAATTGAAATTATCAAAATGGAGCGGCGAAAGAATAACCTAGAAGAAGGTTAATATTGATAATGGAATCTTTCAAGAGGCTTTTTAAATAGAAAAGCCTCTTTTATTGTTTTTATGTTTTAAATAATTACAAAATTTGATCTTTTTACTAATTTTAAAAATTCTGTAAATTTAGTAAAAATGTTAAAAAAGCAATAAAAAAACGTAAGTGAATTACAAAAAAAGTAAAAGAAGTATAAAAAATGTGATAAAATTCAATTCTGAAAAAATAAAATTTTCGGTATTATCCAAGCTTTTCTCACGTCACTAACAAAATCGACCACTACTTGGCATGAGTCTTGCAATAACAAAGGACAGGAGGGTTAGATGTGAAAAATAAACTCCGCAGTATTCTTTTAAAAGAAAATAAGAAAGAGCCGTTAACCGATATGCAGTTAGGTGAAAGTTTATTAGTAAGTAGAGAATATATGACGCTACTGCGCAAAGAACTAAAAATTGCCGACTCTCGGGAACGAAAGAAGACCTATATTTGTGAGGAAATATCCCAGATACTGCAAAATAACGAGAGTATTTCGTATCGTGAAATAACCAAGATGCTGCAAAATAGCGGATATAAATTGTCACGTTATTTGGTAGTCAAATATTTAGAAGAAATCAGAAGTCAGCAAAGTAATAAGCAAGTAATAAGCATTGTTCCTTTACAGAAAGAAGATAACAAGAAGCAAGAAGATAGTAAAGAAATTCTAGCCTTTCAAAACTTAATTGGCGGAAATGGAAGTTTAGAAATACAAATACAGCAGGCTAAGGCGGCAATATTATACCCACCCAATGGCCTGCATTGCTTAATTTTAGGGGAAACGGGCGTAGGCAAAAGTGAACTGGCAGAGTCTATGTATAAGTTTTCCATTGAGAGTGGTAGGTTAGCTAAAGAATCACCTTTTATTGTGTTTAACTGTGCCGATTACGCTGAGAACTCACAATTGTTAATATCTCATCTGTTTGGGAGTGTAAAAGGAGCTTATACAGGAGCTGCACAAGATAAAAAGGGATTAATTGAACAAGCTGACGGTGGCATTTTATTCTTAGATGAGGTGCATCGCCTTACATCAGAAGGACAAGAAATGCTGTTTCAACTAATTGATAAAGGTTGTTTTCGTAGGTTAGGGGAGTCTGATTTTACTAGGAAAGCAGTGGTACAACTCATTGCAGCCACCACAGAAAATATTGAAACCACACTATTGGCAACGTTTAAAAGACGAATTCCTATGATTATTGAAGTTCCTTCTTTAAGCAAACGCCCCTTAGATGAACGATTAAAATTAATTAAAAATTTCTTTGGCTATGAATCAACTAGAATGAATGCACCAATTCATGTAGCTTTAGATGCAATGAAATCATATTTACTGTATGAATGTTATGGAAATATCGGACAGTTAAAGAGCGATATTCAAGTAGCTTGTGCAAAAAGTTTCTTAACTTATGTTATGGAAAAAGAAGATTGCGTAAAAATTGATGTGAGAGATTTAAATCTTCATGTTAAAAAAGGACTTCTGAAAATAAATAGTATGCGAGCTGAAATTGAAAATCTTGTATGGCAAGATTTCAAATTTAGTCCTAAAAAGTATAAAAAAATTGCTGAACTTGACAATGATTTGTATAGTTTTCCCAAAGAGTTCTATAGTGATATCGAAAAAACCTATACAGAATATGTAAAGCAAGGACTCAATACGGAAGAAATTAATCATATCATTGGTGGCGAGATTGAAAGAAAATTACAGAATGTGATTAAACATGTGAAGGATAATTTACATCCTTTATCGACCGATGAGATTGCTAAAGTAGTTGGCGTAGAGATCATTTCATTAGTAGAAGAATTATTGAAAATTGCCGAGACCACCTTGGGAAAGATGGATCCATCCATATTTTATTGTTTGGCAATTCACTTAAATGCTACTTTTCAACGCATCAAACAAGGTAGAGAAATTATAAATCCGAATTTGGAAGAGATAAAAAGAAAGTACAACAGCGAATATGCAATAGCCTTAGAGATGGTAGAACATATTGAGAAACATTATGGGATCCATTTACCAGAGGATGAGGTTGGTTTTATTGCTTTATACCTCAGAGGTAATAAACAAGAGCGAGAAAATAAGGTTGGTATTGTTGTTGTTACCCATGGAAATGTAAGTGTTGGAATGCTAGAGATTGCCAATAAATTATTAAACATGAATCATGGAAAAGCAGTCGTTATGACATTAGAGGAAAATCCGAGTGAAGTATTAGAGCGTCTTACTAGCACTGTCCAAGCTGCTGATGAAGGCAAAGGTGTATTAATGTTAGTTGATATGGGCTCTTTATTAACATTTGGAGAGTTGATTTGTGATAGAACGGGTATACAGATAGAAACAATTGACCGTGTAGATACAGTCATGGTTATAGAAGCTATTCGTAGAAGTATTTTACCTGGTTCCAATATCAAGGACGTTGTCTATGCAGTAGAAAATCTGAATTATACATTTAAAAAAGCGCGGGTAGATACCAAAATTGTAAGACGCAAAAAAACAATTATTACTGTTTGCCTAACTGGGGAAGGGGTAGCTCTACAATGTGGAAGCCACTTGAAGAAGATATTTGGCGAGAAGTTAAAGGATATAGAGCTAATTCACATGGGTGTTATTGGCAAACGGGATCTTCATAAACAAATACAAGAAACTAGTGGTACTTATGAAATTATTGCGATTATTGGCAGCATTGATCCTAAATATCATGGAATTCCTTTCATCTCATTAGAGGCGTTATTTAATAAAAGTGGTAAAGACCAAATTATGAGCTTAATGGATCATCACAATAAACTAAGTATGATGATGAACTATAGTGGATTGATTCCAAAGGTAGTAAGGGATGCAAAATTTATCATGCTTACTGGAGAGCATGATAAAGAACAAGTGTTACAGAGCATTTGTAAGACTTTATTAAAAGAGGGCTATGTAAGAAAAGGGTATTACGAAGCAGTTATGGAGCGAGAGAGTATGGGAAGCTATGTTATTAACCAAGAAGTTGCATTGCCCCATGCCGATAGTAGCTATGTAAATCGTCCTGTGATTGTTATTGTGAAAAGCTCCGAACCAATTTCTTGGGACGATGCCAATAAGGTGTCACTGATTTGTTTATTAGCATTAAATACAGATGGAACATATGGTGTGAGATTATTATACAATAAATTTAATAATGAAAAATTCATTACTGAAATTGGTCAAGCGCAAACAGAAGAAGATATTAGGGAGGCACTATTAAATGAGTAATGTTAATTTTGATGAAACACTAGTTTTGAAAAATATAGAAGGTGAAAATAGTTCAGATATATTGAACTATATGGCAAAGAATTTATATAACAAAGGTTTTGTGAAAGTAAGCTATGCTGATGCTGTTATAGCAAGAGAAAAGAAGTTTGCTACAGGGTTACCTACTGAAGGTTATGGAGTTGCCATTCCTCATACAGATATTGAACATGTAAATCAATCTGCCATTAGTGTTGGAATTTTAAAAAATCCTGTAGATTTTGGTATTATGGGCGAAGAGACTGAAAAAACACCTGTTAAGTTGGTATTTATGTTAGCAATGCATGATAGCCATTCCCAGTTGAAGATGCTCCAAAGTTTAATGGGAATCTTTCAAGATGAAGAGGTCCTGCGATACTTAGCAAATGAAGAAAGTGAAGTGAAAATCAAAGAAGAAGTAAGTAAACGACTAAATTTAAACCATGTGAAGGGAGGTGAATAAAGTGAGTGAAGTGAGAAAAGGGAAAAAAACCGTATTAGTGGCCTGTGGGACTGGAATTGCAACTTCTACTGTTGTATCCGATGCCATTGAGAAAATGGCTAAGGAAAATAATATTCAAATTGAAATCGTTCAATGTAAAGTGACAGAAGTTCCTGCATATGAATCACGTGCAAGTTTGCTTGTGACCACTACTATCGTTTCCAAAACATATCCTTTCCCAATCATAAATGCAAGAGCTTTTTTAACTGGAATAGGATTAGATAAACTGAAAGAACGGATTTTAGAAGAACTCAAAAAGTAAGGGGAAAATGAGGAGGTATTAATATGGATATCGTTCAGATTTTTCAAGCGTTCTTAGGGCTAGGGCCAACGGTTATTTTGCCAGTCGCAGTTTTTTTACTGGGAATGGCATTTGGGCAACCAGCAAGTAAGGCTTTTCGTTCAGGTTTGATTATCGGTGTTGGTTTTACAGGTATCTTTTTAGTTGTAGATTTACTGGTTTCTAATCTAGCACCAGCAGCACACGGCATGGTATCAAGGTTTGGCGTACAATTAAATATTATTGATGTTGGCTGGCCAGGGGCTGCAAGTATAGCGTGGGCTTCTCCTATCGCAGCATTTATTCTTCCATTAGGTTTATTAGTTAACGTTATTATGTTAGTTACCAAAACCACAAAAACCATGGACATCGATCTTTGGAACTATTGGCATTTCACTTTCATGGGAGCATTTGTATATTCCGCAACTGGAAGTCTTGTACAAGGCTTAGTGGCAGCAGTTATTTTTGAAATTATTGTCTTGAAAATTGCAGATTGGACTGCACCAATGCTGGAGAAATATTTTGATTTACCTGGAATTTCTGTACCAACTGGTAGCACTGTATCCTATGCAATTGGGATTCCACTCGTAAAATTAATACAGAAAATTCCAGTAATTAAAGATTTACATGCAGATCCAGAAACAATCCAAAAAAGATTTGGGGTATTTGGTGAACCACTCTTTATGGGAGTATTTTTAGGAGCTGGGCTAGGTGCATTAGCAGGGTACCCGGCAGGACAGATCGTAAAGGTTGGTATGGCAATGGGGGGCGTTATGGTGTTAATGCCTCGAATGGTCAAGATCTTAATGGAAGGTCTTATCCCACTTGCTGAATCTGCACGCGAGTTCTTAAGCAAAAGATTTGGCGATAGAGACATTTATATCGGTCTAGATGCTGCCGTTGCAATTGGGCATCCTGCCGTAATCGCAACAGCTCTAATCTTAGTTCCGATTACAATCCTTTTAGCAGTCGTTTTACCAGGAAATAATGTATTGCCTTTTGGTGATTTAGCAACTATTCCGTTTATAGTTTGCTTTATCGTAGGAGCAGCACGAGGTAATATCGTTCATTCTGTTCTTGTTGGCGCAGTTGTAATTGCGATGTCATTATACATGGCAACTGATGTTGCAAATTTCCACACTCAAATGGCAATTGATGCACATTTCAAAATGCCAGCAGGTGCAACAACCATTTCCAGTATTGACCAAGGTGGTAACGTAATTCATTATGTCATCTATAAAATATTTACACTTTTCCAATAATAAAGAAATTCTTCTAATGTGATCATCATCTTGAGCTAGCATAATGATATCGAATCAGAAGAAATGTTAGCTCAAGATAGATATTCTTTACAGTTATTAGATATGAGGGAGGAAAAAAATGTTAGCATTAGTAAAAACAGCATTAGGTCATGGAAATTTAGAAGTCATTGAAAGAGAAGAACCTGTAGTAGGTAAGGACCAAGTGAAAATATTAGTAAAATATGCTGGCATATGTGGTTCGGATTTGCATACATACGAAGGCAAATATAAAGTAAATGTGCCTGTGACATTAGGTCATGAATTTGCTGGTGAAGTAGTAGAGATTGGAGAAAACGTAACGGAAGTTAAGGTTGGTGACCGTGTTACCTCAGAGACAACGTTTTATATTTGTGGAGAGTGCAAATATTGTAAGTCAAAAGATTATAATTTATGCAGCACACGCAAAGGGCTGGGATCGCAGCAAGATGGTGGATTCACAAAATATGTAGTGGCTCGGAAAGAAAGTATTCACATTTTGCCTGAAAATGTTGATTATCTATCAGCATCGATTACGGAAGCTTTAGCTTGCGCGCATCACGCAGTTGCTAAAAGTAATATCAAGAAAGATGATGTAGTAGTTGTTTTAGGACCTGGACCTATTGGATTGCTTGTCGCACAAATTGCGAAAACCTATGAGGCTAAAGTCATTATCACAGGGCTAGAAAAAGATAAAAGCAGATTAGAAAAAGGGAAAGAATTAGGCGTTGATTTTGCAGTTGATATCCAAAATGAAGATATAAAACAGGCTGTAAATGATTTATCGAATGGCTATGGTGCCGATATCGTTTTTGAATGCACAGGCGCCCCGCCTTCTGTAAATTTTGGTTTAGATCTTTTAACTAAAAAAGGTCAATATGTTCAGGTGGGGATATTTCCTACAGCAGAAATTCTTACGGATTTTGAGAAAATTATTCAAAAGGAACTTACGATCACTGGATGCAGAAGCCAAAAACCAAGCGATTGGGAGCCATCCTTACAGCTCTTGAATACCAATAAAGTAAATGCGAAAGCATTAGTTTCCCACCAATTCAATATTACAGAATGGGATAAGGCATATGCAACCATAAAAAATGGTGAAGCCATTAAGGTAGTTTTAAAGGTTGAGTAAGCTATGAAAATGGTATAAAGAAAAAGCTAAGGATTCGATGATGTAATAAGCTGATGCAGTTAGGCCTAACTGTTTAATAAATAAGAAGTTTGCTAATGAGCTCAATATCTATTTCTCTAGTGATTAAAAGTAATTTTAAATTTAGAAAAAAATGAGCCAACTAAATACAATAAATAAACAGAATTTTGTGAATTTAATTTCTGGTATGTTCTATATTGTGATGGCTCTTATATAAAAGTTTGAAAGAGTGTAGTGATTTACCAATTGTAAAAGGCTAAAGGTATTGTTTGGCAATAGTATAAACAGACAGAAAATAAGCAGATGAGGTGACTACTTGTATGAATGAATTATTAAAGAAAACCCCAGAAGAGATGGCAGGTTTAACATTTCCATGTTCCTGTGGAAAAACACATAGTATTGATATCAGCGATGTTCGCATCGGTAACAACATTCTTGCAGACATTGTGGACTCTCTGAAATCATTTCAAAGTGGTACCGTATTATTGATTGCAGATAGTACAACCTATGAAGTGGCAGGAAGACAAGTTGAATCCATACTCTCCAAGAAATTTTCTTTGGAAAAGGTAATTTTCTCCAATCAGCATCTTCATCCTGATGAAGATGCATTGGATCAATTGCGAGCCGCTATGAATCCGAAAATTACAACCATTGTAGTAGTTGGTTCAGGAACTCTAAATGATCTTGCCCGCTATCTGAGTTATGAAACAAAAATTCCTTATATCGTAGTATGTACTGCGCCGTCTATGGATGGGTATGCTTCCATGGTTTCACCACTCATAACTAAGGGAGTTAAGGTGACCTATTCTGCAGTTTACCCCTACTGCATTATTGCGGATATTACCATCATGAAAGAGGCACCCTTCCACATGCTTCATGCCGGATTTGGAGATATTGTGGGAAAATATAGTGCTCTCGCAGAGTGGAAGTTAGCTAACATTGTCAATGATGAATATTATTGTGAGGTTACAGCAGAGTTAGTAGAAAAGGCTGTTAATCAGTGTGTTTCTAGTGCGTCTGGGATTATGAAAAGAACATCAGAGTCGATCCGTAGTATTATTGAGGGTCTAATTTTATCGGGTATGTGTATTGGGATGATCGGAAATTCGAGGCCAGCTTCAGGGGAAGAGCACCGTTTATCTCATACCTGGGAGATGCTAGGTCTCATGCGTGGCGAAGAATCACATCTACACGGCAACCAAGTAGGAATAGCCACTGAAATTATCCTGAAAATTTACGAATATTTGGCAACGGTAGATATTCATAAAGTATATGCTGAGGGGAAATTTAGATCCTTTACGAGGGAAAAATGGGAGAACAATATAAAACAATTATTCGGTAATATTGCTCATCAGATCATCGAGCAAAAGGCACCAGATATAAATTTTGATGAAATTACACGTGAGAAAGCTGCACAAAATATTGTGGAAAAGTGGGATCAGCTCAAAGAAAGTGTATTCCAAGCGGTACCTTCGCCCGATTCCTATCGTCAAATGATGGAGGCAGCAGGCTCTTATCTTACTCCTGTTGACCTAAAACTGGATCGAGATTCATTTCGTTTATCTTTGCTCACATCGAAAGATATTCGTCAGAGATTTGGGTTGTTTCAAATTTTAGAAGACATAGGAATTCTGGACGAGGTAGCTGAGATAATTACTGCGAGTTACTATTCATAAATATTGATGGAATTATAGTTGCATCAATGGAGTGTCGTAAGATTTTCTGGGGAAATACAACAGAAGATCGAAGCACTTAATAAATAATAAAGGAAGCATCATTATGAAAGGTGCAAGAATATATGGGATTCATGATATAAGGGTAGAAGAGTGTCCTATTCCAGAAATTGAAACGCCAAATGATGTAATCGTGAAGATCAAAGTGGCGGGTTTTTGTGGATCAGATGTATCAAGGTATGCAAAATTGGGACCACATACAATTGGTGCCATTTTTGGACATGAATTTTCTGGCGAAGTCGTACAAATGGGAAAAAATGTTAGCAATATACAAGTGGGTGATGGTGTTGCTGTATGCCCCACTACACCCTGTTTCCTATGTGAATATTGCAAGCGCGGTCAGCATTCCCGATGTGAGAAGTTGCTCGTGCTTGGTGCCAAAGAAGACGGGGGATTTACCGAATATGTAAGGCTGCACTCCAGAAGCGTATTGAGGCTTCCAGTAGGGCTAGATTTTGAGACAGCAGCTTGTATAGAACCAGCATGTGTAGCACTCCACGGCTTTTATCGTACCAAGATATGCGCTGGAGATACTGTGGCTGTTTTAGGAGTTGGCTCTATTGGGTTATTTGCAGTTCAATGTGCAAAAATACTGGGTGCATCAAAAGTGATTGCCATCGATATTTTTGACGAAAAGCTTGCAGTTGCTAAACAGCTTGGTGCAGATTTAGGCATTAATGTCAAAGACGTTGATTTTATCAAGGTCATAAAAGAAATGACAGATGGAAAAGGCGTTGATATTGCTGTCGAATCTGCAGGAACCCCAGATACAAGCGCACAGGTTTTTTCACTTTCGAAAAAAGGTGGTACTGTCTTGTTTATGGGGATACCATATGGGGATGTTCCTATTCCAAGAGAACACTTTGAAAAAATCGTGAGAAGTGAACTAACAGTATTAGGCTCATGGAATGGGATATCAGGGCCATATCCAGGAAAAGAGTGGTATACCGTTCTACATTTCATGCAAGAAGGTCGAATAAAGGTTAAGCCAATGGTAACCCATAGAATTTCTCTTGAACAAATTCCTGAAACATTTGAAAAAATATATAGACGGGATAGTTTTTCTGGTAAGGTAATGGTTTTTCCAGAGGGTAAGGACTGTTAAAAGGAGTAAAAACGAAGATCCTTGTAAGAATATAATGAGGAAGTGGGGGTTTTTATGAAAAAGGAAGAACTTGTTGAGATTATCGATTATACATTATTAAATCCGATTGCAACGAAAGAAAATATTACTGATTTTTGTAAAGAAACCTTAAAATATGGATTTAAAACTGTATTTGTAAACCCATATTATGTTTCTTATGCCAATGATTTATTAAAAGGAAATGATGTTAAAGTTGGTGTGCCTATTGGATTTTCCCTGGGAGGTGCTACAACAAAAGTAAAAGTTGCAGAAACACTTGATGCAATAAAAAATGGTGCGAGAGAAATAGATATGCTGATCAATTTGGGAGCTTTAAAATCTAAGGAATATAGTATTGTCAAATATGACATACAAGAAGTTGTGAAAGCTTCCCAAGGCCTAATCGCTAAAGTTATTATTGAGACCGCATTATTAACAAGAGAAGAGAAGATTATTGCTTGTAATTTAATTATGGAAGGGGAAGCTAATTTTGTTAAAACTGCTACAGGATTTAATGGTGGTGGTGCGACAGTTGAAGATGTTATCTTACTGAGATCAACTGTCGGTAAAAATTTTGGTGTAAAGGCTGCTGGTGGCATTAAATCCTATGAAGATGCCGTTGCTATTGTGAAGGCCGGTGCCAATAGAATAGGAACAAGTAACGCTATTAAAATCATTACAGGCAATGAACAAGGCCTCTCAAATCAATCATATTAAAGAAATCATGGGAATCGTAATAATGAAGAAATGTAAAAAGGCCCTTCAAAAGGAGACGATATCATGGAAGAAAATCGCAAAAGAAAAATTATTATAGGCAGTGATCATGCAGGATTTACTCTGAAAGAGAAAGTTATTTCGGCGTTAAAAGACTTGAGAATACAAGTGGAAGATGTAGGGACGTATTCCACAGAACGTGCTGATTATGGACCCATTGCAAAATTGGTAGCAGAAACAGTAGCTAATGATGAAAATAGTAAAGGCATCTTAATTTGCGGTACAGGAATCGGTATGTCTATCATGGCAAATAAAGTTAAAGGTATACGGGCAGCGGTAGTGCATGATACATTTTCTGCCGAAGCTACCAGGGCACATAATAACTCTAATATACTATGTATGGGTGAGAGGGTCATTGGCAGTGGTTTAGCAGTAGAAATCACGAAGAAATGGATTGCAACACAGTTTGATGCAGGTAAGCATGCACAACGAATACAGTTTATACATGATTATGAATTAGAAAATTATAGATAAGATAGTTGGATCTTATCTAGCGAATACTTTAGAACAAAATGTATAGGGGGATTTTTTATGGAATCAATGAAAATATATGCGAATCAACTAAGAATGCATATTATAAATATGTTAACAGAATCAGGATCAGGACATCCAGGAGGTTCCCTATCGGCAGCAGATCTGTTGATCTATTTGTATTTTAAAGAAATGAATATTGATATTGAAGATAAAGATAATCCGAATCGAGATCGGTTTATTTTAAGTAAAGGACATGCCGCACCAGTGCTTTATGGCACCCTAGCGATGAAAGGTTTCTTTAGCAGTGATGAGTTGAAGAACTTAAGGAAGGCGGGAAGCTTTCTTCAAGGACATCCTGATATGAAAAAAGTACCTGGCGTAGATATGTCAACAGGGTCTCTCGGACAAGGTTTTTCCGCAGCAGTGGGTGTTGGTTTAGGTTGCAAAATAGATAAAAAAACATATCGAGTATATACACTACTAGGAGATGGGGAGCTTCAAGAAGGCATTGTTTGGGAAGCTGCCATGGCTGCAAGCCATTATAAATTAGATAATCTAGTAGCTATTATTGATAATAATGGTTTGCAAATCGATGGAACCAATGACGAAGTAATGAAAGTAAATCCTTTAAAAGAAAAGTGGGAAAGTTTTGGCTGGAATGTGATTGAGATCGATGGTCACTGTTTCAGTGATATGGAAAAAGCATTCACAGCAGCAAAACAAACTAAGGGGCAGCCAACAGCGATTATTGCAAAAACAAGTAAGGGAAAGGGTATTTCCTTTATGGAAAATCAAGTGGGTTGGCATGGTGTAACACCGTCACAAGCAGAGCGAACTAAGGCTATTGAAGAATTAGAAAAGAACAATAGTTAGCTTATGCCAGTTCATTCTTAAAAGCATCAGAATTTATTGGATTGCTATTGTACTTAGTATTACGAGGAGGAAATGTTATGAGTATTGCCACGAGAGAGTCTTATGGAAATATATTAATAGAATTAGGGGAAGAAAATAAAAATATTGTTGTTTTGGATGCAGACTTATCAAAATCAACAAAAACGGCGGGATTTGCTAAGAAATTCCCAGAACGATTCATTAATGCTGGAATTGCCGAACAAAATCTTATGGGCATGGCAGCAGGGCTGGCTACTACTGGCAAAATCGCTTTTGCAAGTACATTTGCAGTTTTTGCAACTGGTAGAGCTTTTGAAGTGATTCGCAACTCTATTTGTTATCCCAATTTAAATGTAAAAGTTGCAGCAACTCATGCTGGAATTACTGTTGGCGAAGATGGCGGGTCTCATCAATCGATTGAGGATATAGCCATTATGAGATCATTACCTAATATGAGAATTATAGTGCCAGCAGATGATATTGAAACTAGGCAAGCTGTTAGAGCAGCAGCAAACATGGATGGGCCTGTATATTTAAGATTAGGACGGCTAGGCGTCCCCGGTATTTTCGATGAGAATTATACTTTCACTTTTGGCAAAGGAAATTTACTTAAAGAAGGACGAGATATCACAATTATCGGTACGGGCTTAATGACGAGTAAGTGCCTAGAGGCTGCAGAACTCTTAGAAAAAGAGGGGATTAGGGCTAGAGTTATCAATATTTCAACAATTAAACCCATTGATGAGGACATCATTATCCAAGCTGCAAAAGAAACAAATAAAATTATAACAGTAGAAGAGCATTCTGTTATTGGCGGCTTGGGGAGCGCTGTTTGTGATGTAGTATCGGCTTATTGTCCAGTACAGGTAGTGAAAATTGGTATTAATGATACCTTTGGTGAATCAGGAAAACCTGAAGATTTACTAATAAAGTATGGTTTGACAGCTGACAATATCTATCATACAGCACAAAAAGTGGTTGGCAGTAAAAAATAAATAGAACCTTTAGTGTTAGAAAAGGAGATCTGATTCGTGAAAAAGATAGGAGTATTAACCAGTGGAGGAGATGCTCCAGGTATGAACGCAGCTATTCGAGCCATAGTAAGAACAGCCATTTACCAAGACCTCAAAGTTGTTGGCATTGAAAGAGGTTATACTGGCCTTCTCAATGGTGAAATAAAAGAAATGCACATATCATCTGTTGGAGATATTATTCATAGGGGGGGAACAATACTTAAAACCTCAAGATGCGAAAAACTCAAAACTGACGCTGGTACTAATGAGGCAATTCATATATTAGAGAAAAATGAAATTGATGGGCTTATTGTAATCGGTGGAGATGGTTCTTTTCAGGGAGCCAATAAGCTGGGCCGTGGTAATATAAAAGTTATGGGAATTCCAGGTACGATTGATAATGATTTAGCTTACACGGATTATACAATTGGTTTTGATACAGCAGTCAATACTGTGCTCGATTCCATCTGCAAAATAAGGGATACCTCCATGTCTCATGAGAAGGTAACGATTATCGAAGTCATGGGACGGTGCTGCGGGGATATCGCTCTTTATGCTGGTCTTGCTGGAGGAGCGGAAAGTATCTTAGTTCCAGAAGAAAAATATGAAATAAATAAAATTTGTGAAAAAATGTTACAAGGAAAAAAGCGGGGCAAAGCTCACAATATTATTATTTTAGCCGAAGGCAGAGAATCAGCTGAAGATTTACAAAAAGAGATACTTAATATTACGGGTATTGAATCAAGGGTTACGGTGCTCGGATATCTTCAACGAGGTGGGGTTCCAACAGCCGTTGATAGAATATTAGCCAGTAAAATGGGAGCCAAAGCTGTTAATTTATTAATCGAAGGAAAATCCAATCGTGCCATTGGAATAAAAGACAATCAGTTGGTTGACATAGATATTATGGAAGCACTGACGGAAAGAAAAATATTTGATCACGAAATGTACAATTTATCCCAAACATTGTCAATATAGATTGATTCTTTGGGGACAAGGAAGGTATTGTAAAATGGAATTTAATTTACAAATTCAGAATCAGGCAGGTCTACATGCAAGACCTGCGGCTATGTTCTCACAGAAAGCCACTTCTTTTAAATCAAGTATTATGATATTCAAAGATGGTAAGAGTGCAAACGCTAAAAGTATTATTAGTGTTATGGGATTAGGTATAAAAAAAGGTGAGAACTTATTTGTGAAAATTGATGGTACAGATGCAGATGAAGCGGCGACTGCTTTGCAGAAAATGGTTGCTGATAAGTTTGGAGAAGAGTAATCTTCAGCGTCTATTTTAGTTTATAAGGGGCAATTAAAACCCGGAAAGAAGAGGTGATTAGAACGATGCTAAGAAGTATTCAAACAAGAATAGTTTTATTCTTTAGTACTTTACTGGTGTTGAGTGTAGTGATTTCTAGTTATTTTACTTCTAGTCAATTGGCTATAATAGGAATTTTAATTATTGATATTATAGTGAGTTTCATCTCTGTGCGGTATATGATAACCCCTCTAAAACAATTAATTGAGCATGTAAATAGCATTTCGGACGGGGATTTCACGGTTAAGTTGCATTCAAAAGATGAAGGTGAAATCGGACAGCTCGCTGTCTTGCTAAACAGAATGACCGAAAAATTACATACTCTTATTCTGCGGATTACTATGTCAGCAGAGTATCTAAAAGATTCATCACAGCTGTTAGCAAGCAGTACCAACCAAGTTGCTGTTGTATCTAGTACAATTGCAGAGTCGCTTGTCCAGGTGTCTTGTGGCACCGAACAGGCTAAAGTGTCAGCTGTTCAAACGAATGAAGCATTAATTGTTCTGAAAGAAGATGTTAAAGGTGTGCGTAATTATGCCGATGTATTGGCTAATCTGGCACAAGCGGCTAATGAACAGACAGACAAAGGGCAAGAAACGATTAAAGAAGCTATTAGCCAGATGCAGAAAATTGGAAAAAGCTCTGATAAAGTGGACAAAGCAGTAAATAAAGTTGCAACAGGAGCACAGAAAATTAGCGAAATAGTTGGACTGATCTCTGGTATTGCTGGTCAAACAAATCTTCTGGCACTCAATGCTGCAATCGAAGCAGCTCGTGCTGGCGAACAAGGACGAGGCTTTGCAGTAGTGGCAGAAGAAGTACGTAAGCTAGCCGAACAGTCTCAAGTGGCTGCTACGCAAATTATTGGTTTGATTAGTGACAATGGCACAGATATTATTGAAGCCGTATACGCTGTGCAGGAAGCTAACCACAATATTACAGCGGGTGTGGTCAATGTGCGTGTAGCTGGGGAACAATTTGAATCAATTGCTGAAGTTGCTCACAAAATGGGGAATTACGTAGAAAAAGTATCACTTAAAGCTGAAACGGTAGCAAGTAGTACTCAGGAAATTGCCAAAGCCTCTGAAGAAATTAACCGGGTTGTCGAAAATACTGCCAGTCAGGCACAGAACGTTTCAGCTGCGACTCAAGAACAGTTAGCATCGATAGAGGAAGTCGCTTCTTCAAGCCAAGAATTGGAGCAACTGGCTCAAGACTTGCAAGAAATGATAGGTCAAATTTCTATTTAACAATTGAACAAAAAATGCAAAGGAGCGGTATAGAAACCGCTCCTTTTAACTGTTGAATTTTTTATATTTGTTCTCCGCGATCATAGGTATAATCAAATTCTACGTTAGAAATATTGTTCGAGACAATGGGATCTCTTACTGGATCTGGTAATAAGGTGAAATCTTTTTGGGAATAAGATTTCATAAATCTGGGTTTTTGCTCAAAAAAACCTCTCTTATTGGGGGCATATGCTGGTTTACTTTTTTTCATAATTAATATTATAACCTCCTTGACTATTACGTGTTATGAATAGTGTGCCACGTAACAAAAGAACTATTTATCTTATGAAAAAATGATTTCTTGTCCTTTATGACTAATTTCTGTTGTAGGAATACCAAGTATTTTTGCCCTCTCTACAAAAGCTTTGCTGGCACCATAGTCATTGCCGAAATGCATTGGTAATAATAGCTTGGGCTTGATTTTAGCAGCAAAATATTCTGCACCCATGCAATAAGCTTCTTCTAGGCGACGGTCTACAGGGAAGAAAGCAATATCCATCTGTTGACCAATTATTTTCTCCATCTCCGCCTTGAATATTTTTTCAGCATAATCTCGTTCTTCTTTGGTTTCCCCCGACCAATGCCACCAATTCAAGTCTCCCGCATGGAAAATAGACAAACCATCCACCTGAATGAGAAAGGAAATACCTTGGTCCGTTGAGCCAAAGGTTTCAATGGTAATATTATCAATAGTCCTTTTTTCATAAGCAGAAACAATATGATGATTTACAGGATTAGCCTTTACCTGTATATCACTGCTAAGTATGTAATGAATATTGGGATTGTCTTGCCCCCATTTTAATATAATTGGATCAAAATGATCAGCGTGAGCATGGGAAGCAAATACCATGATATTCTTTTTCGTTCTGAGAAATTCGCTGGTAATAACACCATCATTGATGTTTAATTTTTCAGCAGGAAATGGCTGATAATAATCAAAAATAATAAAATGAGTTGCTGTTTCCACGGCATACCCGCTGTGGAATAAATACGTAATCTTAGCTTCAGAAAGATTCATTTTATTCACCTCACTAAAATTGTTATTCTTATTATAGCACATAGAAATTGAAAAGAAGGTTTCTGTTAAGCTTAGCTTTGGCAGAAACCTTCTTCTTTATTAAGACTGTATTTGATTACTTGATTTTTTATTCGTCCATTTAGCAATTGAAGGCAATATTAGCCCCAAGCCAAGGAGGGCAAAAGGTGTGAACAAGTTAAGGGATAATTGGAAATACCATTGTGAGGTATAAAGCTGTACGCCTTTAGGGAACATACCCATAATGCAGGCGAAGGCGGTAAATAAGAAGCACCACACTCCAATAGCTTTTGCTAAAACAGAACTCTCCAGAAATTTATACTCGGAGGAGAACTGACCAACCAGGCGACGAACTGCTATATATGCTGCAAATACCCAGAGATAACGCAGCGGCATAACAATAGAGTTTAAATCGAGTAACCAGTTATAGAGATCGTTCATGTTGCCAATTCCTAGTGCCGGAATGATGATGAGTATACCTACTAACACAGCGGTCATCTTATAACCATTAATCGGTGCGCCATGCTCGTTGGTTTTGCATAATGCATTGGGAATATATTTGGAATCGGTTTCCGCTAATAATACTTTAAGGGGCGCATCAATTGAGAATACCAGTGCTGAGATTTGAGAAAGAAAATTGGTAAATGCATATAAAATAAGAAATAAGTTACCAACACCATAATGTTGCCCTAGTAGTTTAAAGGCATAATATTGACCGTTCATTTTAAGGTCTTTCGGGATATTATTGGCATCGAACATCATACCCATAGCAACAGAACCTAAAAGAGCTGAAAGGGCAACTAAAATTGCTAGGATAATCATAGCTCTTGGAAACTCTTTGCTAGCATTAAAAGTGTTTTTCACATAAGGAGAAATTTTTTCACATCCTCCCACGGCAAAAACTAACATAGAAATAGTAGTAAAGTAAGTAAAGTCAAAATTAGGCATAAAAGTATGTAAACTTAAATCGGTGGTTGCTACGGCAACACCTCTGATGGAAGGAGCCGCCAGCATGAGTAAGACATACATGAATGACATGATTAGCATACAGGTACCAGCAACCATACCTATACGTTTTAGGGATGTAATGCCTCGAGAGGCAATCCACATGAAAAAGATGAATAAAGCCAGTGTCATAAGCTGTAAGATCATTGGACTAAATGTTTTAATAAATGTACCATTTTGGAATAC